>NZ_JBFUKC010000016.1:0-74107 GCF_056401045.1 Rhizorhabdus sp. P4_G6
CGCCACCACCGCATCGAGCAGCAGCGCGCGGTCGTCGCGCGCGACGGCGACGGCGCTCGCCAGCCGGGCGTCGAGAAAGTCGGCGAGCGCATCCACCCCGCCGGCGCCGACGGTAAGCCCCGCCGCCATGGCGTGGCCGCCGCCGGCGACGAGCAGCCCCATATCCTTGGCCGCGAGCACCGCCGCGCCGAGGTCGACGCCGCCGATCGAGCGGCCCGAACCCTTGCCGACGCCCTCCGCGTCCAGCGCGATCACGATGACCGGGCGGCCGAGCTTCTCCTTTAGCCGGCCGGCGACGATGCCGATCACGCCGGGATGCCAGCCGCCGCCCGCGACCACCGCGACCGCGCGATTGCCCTGCGTGAGCGCGGCGACCTCGGCCTCTTCCTGGACGCTCTTCTCGATCGCGCGGCGTTCCTCGTTCAGGCGGTCGAGTTCCGCAGCGATGAAGCGCGCCTCCTCGGGATCCTCGGTGGTCAGCAGCCGCACGCCGAGATCGGACTTGCCGACCCGCCCCCCGGCGTTGATCCGCGGGCCCAGAGCGAAGCCGAGATCGGTGCAGGTGGGTGCGCGCGTCAGCCGCGCCGCCTCGATCAGCGCGGCGATGCCGATGTTGCGGCGGCCGGCCATGACCTTGATTCCCTGCGCCACGAAGGCCCGGTTGAGCCCGCGCAGGGCCGCGACATCGGCCACGGTGCCGAGCGCGACGATATCGAGCAGATCCAACAGGCGCGGCTCGGCGCGGGTGGCGAACCATCCCCGCGCACGCAGCAGCCGGACGAGCGCAGCGCCGAGCAGAAAGGCGACGCCGACCGCGGCAAGATGGCCGTGCGCGGCGCCGTCCGCTTCGTCGAGCCGGTTCGGATTGACCAGGGCGAACGCGCGCGGCAGCTCGGCGGCGCATTTATGATGATCGACGACGATCACGTCGATGCCGGCGTCATGGGCGAGCGCGAGCGCCTCGAATGCCTGCGCGCCGCAATCGACCGTGACGATCAGCTTCGTGCCGGCTTCGCCGATCCGCAGCAGCGCAGCGCCCGATGGGCCATAGCCCTCCATGAGCCGGTCGGGGATATAGGCCGCCGCGGGTAGGCCCAAGTCGCGCAGCAGGCGAACGAGCAGCGCTGCCGATGTGGCGCCATCGACGTCATAGTCGCCGAAGATGGTGATCGACTCGCCCTTCTGGACCGCATCGGCAAGCCGTTCCGCGGCGGCGTCCATGTCGCGGAAGATCGACGGATCGGGCATGAAATTGCGGATCGTCGGGACGCGGTGCTCCTCGATCCCGTCGCGAGGGCAGCCGCGCGCCAGCAGCAGCTGGGTAACGAGGCTGTCGGGTTCGAAATCGGCGTCGATGCCGTCCACCGTACCGCCCCGCCAGTGCCACGGCTGGCCGACGATAGAGCGGGTGATGTTGAGGACGGGAGCGCGCATGGCGGGACGTTAATGGGGGATCGGCAAGCTGGGAACCCCTCCCCATTTCCCAGCGCCGTCATTCCAGCGAAAGCTGGAATCTCTCTGCGCTAACCTGTCGAGAAGTGCCAAGAGAGATCCCAGCTTTCGCTGGGATGACGAGCGGAGGGGAAATGTGTGAAGGCCGCAGCTCCACGGGAGAGGGAGATCTTCAGTTCATCCCTTGTGGTGTTCGCCCTTGACCCAGCGGACGGTGCGGCTGGAGGCGCGCATCACCACGCTTTCGGTCGTCATGGTGCCGCCGGCGCGACGCTTGACGCCCTGGAGCAGCGAGCCGTCGGTGACGCCGGTCGCCGCGAAGATCGCGTCGCCCTTCACCAGGTCGTCGAGCTGGTAGATGCGGTCGAGGTCGGTCACGCCCCATTTCCGGGCCCGGGCCTTTTCATCGTCGTTGCGGAACAGAAGGCGGCCCTGGAACTGGCCGCCGACGCACTTCAACGCTGCTGCCGCGAGCACGCCCTCGGGCGCGCCGCCCGAGCCCATGTAGATGTCGATCGTGGTGTCGGGATCGGTGACCGCGATCACGCCGGCAACGTCGCCGTCCGGGATCAGCACGATGCCGCAGCCGATCTTGCGCAGCTCGGCGATCAGCTTTTCGTGGCGGGGGCGGTCGAGCACGCAGGCGATGATCTCGTTGGGCTGGACGCCCTTGGCCGCCGCAAGAGCGGTGACGTTCTCAGTTGGGGTTCGATCGAGGCCGACCAGCCCCTTCTCATAGCCCGGGCCGATCGCGAGCTTGTCCATGTAGACGTCAGGCGCGTTGAGCAGTCCGCCCTCTTCCGCGATCGCCAGCACGGCCAGCGCGTTGGGGCCGGCCTTGGCGGTGATGGTGGTGCCTTCGAGCGGATCGAGCGCGATGTCGATCTTCGGGCCGGTGCCGATGCCGCAGCCCACCTTCTCGCCGATATAGAGCATCGGCGCTTCGTCGCGCTCGCCTTCGCCGATCACCACGGTGCCGTCGAAATCGAGTTCGTTGAAGGCTGCGCGCATGGCCTCTACCGCAGCATGATCGGCGGCCTTCTCGTCGCCACGCCCGACCAGCTTCGATGCGGCGATCGCCGCGGCCTCGGTCACGCGCACCATTTCCAGAACGAGCACCCGGTCGAGCGCGTTACTTGCCTTCACCATGCGGGATTGCCTTCTCTATTGGGGAACGGGGGAGCGTTAGGCGAGGCTCGTGACATTGTCGAGAAGCTGCGCCTCTATTCATCCAGTATATGCATCAGCATAGGTTTGCCCGCGAGGCTCTGCGATCCGTCGAGCCGGTCGAGCGCGTCGGCAACCGCGCGCTCGGGACCGACATGGGTGACCATCGCGATGAGGACATTCCCGTCCTCGGTTGCGCCACGCTGTATGAGGCTTTCGATCGAAACGCCGGCATCGCGCATCGCCGCCGTGATCTCGGCGAGAACGCCTGGCCGGTCGGCGACGGTGAAACGCAGATAAACCCTGCCGCGACGGTCCCCGGCCAGTGCGGTCGCGGGCGTGGCGAGCGACGCCACCGGCATGGCGAAGGCCGGGCCGGTCTCGCCGCGGGCAATGTCGATAAGGTCGGCGACGACGGCGGAGGCGGTGGGGCCCTCCCCCGCGCCACGCCCCTGGAAGAACAGCCGGCCGACGAAATTGCCATGCGCGACGACCGCGTTCAGCGAGCCGGACACATGCGCGAGCGGGTGGCTGAGCGGCACCAGGCAGGGGTGAATCCTCTGGAACAGTCCCCGGGAATTGGCCTCGCCATGGCCGACCAGCCGGACCCGGAAACCAAGCGCGGCCGCCTCGGCGATGTCCGCGGCGATGACATGCCGGATGCCGGTGATCTGGATCGCGTCGAAATCGACGGCGGTGCCGAAGGCCAGGCTCGCCAGGATCGACAGCTTGTGGCCGGCATCGACGCCATCGATGTCGAAGCTGGGATCGGCCTCGGCGTAACCCAGCCGCTGTGCCTCGGCGAGAACGGCGGCGAAATCGCTGCCCTTTTCCTCCATCTCGGTGAGGATATAGTTGCAGGTGCCGTTGAGGATGCCGAACACCTCGGACACGACATTGGCGGCAGCGCCCTCACGCAGGCCCTTGATGACGGGGATACCACCCGCGACCGCGGCCTCATATTTCAGGGCGACACCGCGCTGCTCGGCCAGTTCGGCCAGTTCCAGGCCATGATGGGCGATCATCGCCTTGTTGGCGGTGACGAACGGCTTGCCCGCCGACAGGGTTTCGCGCGCGAGGGTCAGCGCCGGGCCGTCGGCACCGCCGACCAGCTCGACCACCACATCGACATTGTCGGCAGCCGCCAGCGTCGTCGCATCGTCCACCCAGCCGAAGCGGGCTAGATCGACGCCGCGATCCCGCGAGCGATCACGCGCGGACACCGCGACAACTTCGATCGACCGTCCGGCACGACGCTCGATCAGCGCACAATTCTCGTCGAGCAGCTTGATGACGCCGGCTCCGACCGTTCCCAGACCTGCTAGCGCAACCCTCAACGCCTGCGGCATGCATGGCTCCCTTTCGATTCAATCGGTGCGTCCTAGGGTGGACCGCCGATATCCGCAACGGCGCACACGCAGTCGCACTCATTGCGTTATCATAATATCGTGTTTCCAAGGCGTTGGCCGCAGCGACAGGAACGTCCCACACTAACCCCCGTTAATGTCCCATCCCTGTTCGGGGATATTCGCAGGAGATTATGCCATGGACGAGAATCGTCAGGGCGGCAGCGACCGCACCAGTCATAGTGAGATGAGTCAGGATCCCTATCCGAACCGCCAGCAGGATCAGCAGCGCGAAAGCCAGCTGGAGCGCCAGCGCCAGCGCCAGGGCCGGGAGCAGGGCGCGCAAGCCGGCCAGGGCAATCAAGCCAGCCAGGCTGGCCAAGGTTCTGGCCAGCCTGCGCGAGAGGATCAGCAGCGTCAGGGCTCGGTGGATCGCCAGCAGAACCAGCAGCGCGACCAGCAGAGCGGAACCGATCGCGACCGCCAGCAGGGCGGTCAGTCAGGCCAGAGCGGTCAGCCGGGCAGCGATCGCGACAGCGACCGGCAGCGCTAAGACGCGACACAGGCTTTGAAGAGCCGACTGGGAGAAGGGGTCGCGAAAGCGGCCCCTTCGTTTGTCGGGGCGGCGGCGGAAGCAGGGCTCCCGACGGCCTCCCCAGCCCCTACAGCAGCGTCCGCTCCAGCGTCACTTCCGCGTTTAGCAGCTTCGAGATCGGGCAGTTCGCCTTTGCGCCATCCGCCAGTCTGGCGAACTCGTCGGGGTCGATGCCGGGCACCTTCGCCTGCAAGGTCAGCGCGGATTTCGTCACCTTGAAGCCATCGCCTTCCTTATCGAGAGAAACCCTGGCGGTGGTGTCGAGTTCACCATCGCCATATCCCGCGCCGGCCAGCGCGAAGCTCAGCGCCATGGTGAAGCAGGAGGCATGCGCCGCGGCGATCAATTCCTCGGGATTGGTGCCCTTGCCATCCTCGAAACGGGTGTTGAAGCCATAGGGCTGATGGTCGAGCACGCCCGACTGGGTGGAGACATGCCCCTTCCCTTCCTTGCCGAGGCCCGAATATTGCGCGGAGCCGCTGCGAACGATCATGAAATACCTCCTCTGATGGATAGCCGCTACTGTAACGCGCGACGCAACCAGTCTCTACCGGCTGGCGTAAATGGCGATAACGGGTAGAGACGGAGACATGATGACAAAGCTGACCCTGGCCGGCCTGGCGCTGCTGATATGTGGTGCGCTGGTGGCCGCGGCCTGCGCGCCGGTGCGCGCATTCGACACGGTGATGCCCAAGGACGGCGGAAGCCGGAAGGTCGCGTCCGACATAGCTTATGGCGAGGGCCCGCGCCGCCAGCTCGACGTCTATGCTCCGGTCGCGGCGGCCAAGGGAAAGCGCCCGGTGATCATGTTCATCTATGGCGGATCCTGGGCGAACGGCACGCGCGAGGGCTATCACTTCGCCGCTCGCGCGCTGTCGGCCGCCGGTTTCGTCACGATCGTCCCCGATTACCGTCTTGTGCCGGAGGTCTATTTCCCCGGCTTCGTCGAGGATTGCGCCGCAGCGGTGCGCTGGACCCGCGCGCACGCCGCAGAATATGGCGGCGACCCGGACCGCATCGTGCTCGTCGGCCATTCCGCCGGCGCCTATAATGCGGCGATGCTCGCGCTCGACCCGCTATTTCTCGGGCGCGATCGGGCCGCTATCAAAGGTTTTGCCGGCCTCGCAGGACCCTATGACTTCCTGCCGCTCGACGGGCCGATATCGGTCAGGACCTTCGGCCGCTGGCCACGGCCCCAGGAAACCCAGCCAATCCACTATGCCGATGCATCGGCACCGCCGATGCTGCTGCTGCACGGCGCGGACGACGATACGGTATGGCCGAAAAACTCTATCAACCTGGATCGCAAGCTGCGTTCGCTGGGCGTTTCGTCGCAGCTGAAGATTTATCACGACCTCGGTCATGTCGGCATCGTCACCGCCCTCGCCCGGCCCTTCCGCGGCAAGGCGCCGGTGCTGGACGATGTGACGGCCTTCGCGCACCGCGTCGCCGGGAGCTGATCTCAGTCGAGCTGCAGAATCCGGCGGGCCTGCGCCCGGACGTCGCCGAGCCGCTCCGCCGGAACTGCGAAATAGTTGGTGGTCCGGCGGGGATAGCGGTGGCTGTCGAGAAAGCCGTCCAGGGTCAGCCCCGGCGCTTCATGGGCGAGGCGGTTCGGGATGAGGACCGCATAGCTGCGATCATCGAGGAAGGTCCAGAGATCGACCTTGCCATATCCGAGTACTTCCTGCGGCCCGCTCTCGAACATGATCACCGGGCGGGTTTTCTCGATCAACGCCGCACCGCCGCGCAGCACCCCGAGTTCGGCACCTTCGACATCGATCTTGATGACGTCGGCGGCCGTTACCAAGGCATCGAGCCGACATAGCGGCACCTCGATCTCGCGGACATCGCCACGGCCCAGCGCCAGCGAGCTGTAGCCCGATCGGGCCAGGTCTATGAAGAAAGACGCCTGGCCGTCGCGATCGGACAGCGCACAGCATTCGACCCGGACGTCGCGAAATTTCGCGCGAAGCCGCTCGGCCTTCTCGGGGATCGCCTCGAACGCGATGATGCTTGCGCCCGGCTGGTGACGCTTCACTTCGGCGACGATCGAGCCGATATGCGCGCCGACATCGATGAAGGTGCCGCCGTCTTGGACGAGGCGCGCCACCATCGTCCCGGCCAGCTGGTCATTGGCGAGCGTCCCGAGCACCTCCCTGCCGGCCGTCAGCAGCTGGTAGCGGTCGCGCAGCGACAGCGCCGCCTGCCCCAGAAAGGTTCCCAGCAGGCGTTGCCGCATCATTTGATCAGCGCTTCGTCGCGGCGATCGCGTCAAGCACGGCCTTGCGCTTGGGCGTCTCCGCAATCGGCTGGCCGCTATATTCGGCGAGACCGAAATGCATCGAGGAGCCGGCCGGACTGACCGAGTGGAAGATCATAAGCAGGTCGCCGAAGCTCCTGTCCCAACCGGCAAGATAGAGCCGATAGGCGTCGCCCATGCGCGGATCGCGGTTCAGGCGGGGAATCAGCGTGCGGTCCTTGCCGGCATAGCTCGCGTGCTGGCCGCCTTCATAGCCGATGTAGCGCAGGCCGCGCGCATCGGCCATCTGCTTGAACTGACGCGCCGAAGCAAAGGTGGATTCGATCGAGCCTTCGAGCTTCGGGAACAACGGCGCGATGTCGCTGCTATCCGCCGGCGGGTCGTTGAGGAGGAGCTGTCCAAAATAGAGCGCGGTCGACAGCGCATCGGCATGGCGGGCGGTGTCCTGGTAATCGAGCGCATATTGAAACAGCTGCGGCCAGCTGTTCTGACCGGACAGCACCCGCACGATCCGCTTCGGCTCACGCGCATAGATCCGTTCCCAGACCTTGAAGCCTTCCACCGAATGCTGGGCATAGCGGCGCATCCGCGCCTCATCGCCGGTCTTGCCGAGCTTGGCCGCCAGCCCCTCGGCCAAGGCCTGCCGCCCGGCGGGGAAGCTCATGTTCCAGATCTCGTTGCCGATCTCGACATAGGCGGTGCGGGCCGGATCGAGATGATCATGCACATAGCGCGCAAAGCCTTCCATATAGGCTGCATCGGCGTTCCAAGGCATCACGAACCAGGGATCGACCCCCGCTGCGTTGGCGAGCGCGACGAGATGCTCGACCGCCACGCCCTGCGGATTCGACTGGATCGTCGCGGCCGGCGGCGTGCGCAGCGCCCAGTTGCCCGCTTCATTCATATTGGCCTGCTGCCAATCGAGATACCGCACCGCCTTATAGGGCCGCAGGCTGTCGACGAAGGCGGGGTCGAACAGCGCCTTGGGGTCGGCTCCAGCCTCACGACAGTCGACGTGCCGGATCGGATCGGCCGGATCGGTTGCGTCGACCCGGATCTGGGCGGTGGCGACTTCGCGTTTCCAGATGAAATCGAACCGCCCCGGCCCGGCAGCGGGACTGGCCGAGCCGATGCCGCTGACCGAGCCCTTGCCGTCATACCGGCAGTGGATGGCGACATCGCCGCGATAGGCAGCGGGCGGCTTGGTCAACGCGAGGGCCGCCTGCTCGCCCGGCGGCAGCGACAGCAGCGTGCCATTCCGATCGACCAGCCGCGGGTCGACGGCCTTCCAGGATTTGGTCGAGCGCCAGGCGCCGCTGCCCGCCACGAGATTCATGAAGGCGCGCTGGTTGGTCCAGTAGATGACCGAGGAGAGATTGATGCCGAAGGCGGTCGGCTGACGCGGCAGCGGTGCCGCCGCTGTCGCGGGAGACTCTACCGCGTTCGATGCCGGTTGCTGTTTATTGTAGCTGGTGACGCCGGCAATGGCGATGCACAGCATGAGCGCGGCCAGCAGCACTAGCATTCGCTTCATGGTCTTCTCCGCCCGCATCGCCCTCTATTGGACACAGGCGGTGGAAAAGGGAAGCAGGACCGACCGCGCGGCCGAGCGATCAGCCTCTTGGCGCGGCGGGGGCGCATGTTCTACACATGTCCGAATGCTTACCGCGCTCGCCATCAGGGACGTCGTGCTGATCGAGGCGCTCGACCTAGAGTTCGGGCCGGGTCTCGGCACACTGACGGGCGAGACCGGCGCGGGCAAATCGATCCTGCTCGATGCGCTGGGACTCGCGCTGGGCATGCGGGCGGATAGCGGACTGGTCCGTAACGGCGCCGCGCAGGCGACCGTCTCCGCGAGCTTCGAGCTGGAGCCCGATCATCCTGCCTTGGCATTGATCGACGAAAACGGCTTCGACGCGGACCCGAGCGAGGCGCTGGTGATCCGCCGCGTCGTCAAGGCCGATGGCGGCAGCCGCGCCTTCATCAACGACCAGCCCGCATCGGCCGCGACGCTCCGGGAGCTCGGCGGCATGCTCGTCGAGATCCATGGCCAGCACGATGACCGTGGGCTGATCAACCCGCGGGGCCATCGCGCCCTGCTCGATATTTTCGGCCGTCTCGACGTTGCCGGCGTCGCCGCAGCGCACCGGAGGTGGCGGGCGGCGGAGGACGCGCTGGAAACCGCGCGCAGCGACCTGGAAAACGCAGCGCGGGACCGTGAATGGCTCGATCATGCCGTCGAGGAACTCTCCCGTTTCGCGCCCGAACCGGGCGAAGAGGCGGTCCTCGCCGGCGAACGATCGGACATGCAGAAGGGCGTCAAGCTGACCGACGACCTCCAACTGGTGACGTCCCATCTCGACGGTTCGGACGGCGGACTCTCGGCGCTGCGCCAGGCGGCACGGCGGCTGGACCGCATCGCCGCCGATCATCCCCTGCTCGGCGAGGCGCTGGAGGCCCTGGACCGCGCCGTCATCGAAGCGAGCGAGGCGGAAGACAAGCTCGCCGCCGCCGCGGAGGCGATGCGCTTCGATCCCGCCAGGCTGGACCTCGTTGAAACCCGCTTGTTCGAGTTGCGCGCCCTCGCCCGCAAGCACCGCGTCGACCCGGACGGGTTGGCTGCACTGCGCGATGAACTGGCCGCGCGCCTCGACCGGATCGAAGCCGGGGACGCCGGGCTGGCCAAGCTCGAAGCGGAAGCGCGGGCGACCCGCCAGGCCTATGACGACGCCGCGGTTGGGCTGAGCGAGGCGCGGCGCGCCGCCGCGGCTCGGCTCGATGCGGCGGTAGCCGGTGAACTGGCTCCACTCAAGCTCGATGCCGCGCGCTTTCGCACCGTTGTCGAGACGCTGCCCGAGAGCGGCTGGTCTCCGGCCGGGCGTGATCGGGTGGAGTTCGAGATATCGACCAATCCCGGCGCCCCATTTGCACCACTGATCAAGATCGCCAGCGGCGGCGAACTGTCGCGATTCATCCTCGCGCTCAAGGTCGCGCTGGCCGAGCAAGGCGCTGCCACCACGATGATCTTCGACGAGATCGATCGCGGCGTCGGCGGCGCCGTGGCAAGTGCCATCGGCGAACGGCTGCAACGCTTGGCTCGCAACGCCCAGCTGCTGGTCGTCACCCACAGTCCGCAAGTCGCCGCGCGCGGCCGCAACCACTGGCTGATCGCGAAAAGCCATGACGGGCTGGTCACCCGCACCGGCGTCCGTCCGCTCGACGCGGACGAACGGCAGGAGGAGATCGCGCGCATGCTTTCGGGCAACGAGGTCACCGCCGAGGCGCGGGCCCAGGCGATGCGACTGCTCGAGGCCGCCTGACCCTTAGAAGAAATCGATCCACGATTTCAGCAACCCTTCGGTTTTGACACATTCATCCGCCGTTTTGATCGGATAACGGCCGCGCGGCCTCCAGCAGCGGCCCAAGCCACTGAGAGCGTAACGAAAATCGCTGGAGACGAACGGATCGGACGTGCTATGAGCCGCAGAGCGGGCCGGGGGGCTGAGCGACACTCAAAACGGGGGGGAGACGAACAGGGAGCCGTTAGTGAACGCCGAAACCCCCATCGACGGTCTCGACCGCCGTCACCTGGTGTCTGCGCTGCGCAGTCTTCGCCGCGGCGACTTCTCGGTTCGCCTTCGGGATGATTTCTCGGGGCCGGACAACGAGATCGCACAGCTGTTCAATGAAGTCGTCGAAATCAACCAGCAGATCACCGAGGAGCTGGGGCGGCTCTCGATCGTGGTCGGCAAGGAAGGCAAGATCACCCAGCGGGGACGCGTCAAATCGGCGACGGGCGGCTGGGAGAACGCGATTCGCTCGGTCAACGAGCTGATCGAGGACATGGTCCAGCCGACCGCCGAGGTCGCGCGCGTGATCGGCGCCGTCGCCAAGGGCGACCTTTCCCAATCGATGACGGTCGAGATCGACGGGCGAGCCCTGCGCGGCGAATTCCTGCGCATCGGCAATGTCGTGAACACGATGGTGGGTCAGCTGGCGTCGTTCGCCTCGGAAGTGACCCGCGTCGCCCGCGAAGTGGGCACCGAAGGCAAGCTGGGCGGCCAGGCGACCGTGAAGGGTGTCGCCGGCACCTGGAAGGATCTCACCGACAACGTGAACCTGATGGCGGCGAACCTGACCGGCCAGGTCCGTAATATCGCCGAGGTGACCACCGCCGTCGCCTCGGGCGATCTTTCCAAGAAGATCACCGTCGAGGTGAAGGGCGAAATCCTCGAGCTTAAGAACACCATCAATACGATGGTGGACCAGCTCAATAGCTTCGCATCGGAAGTGACGCGCGTCGCCCGCGAAGTCGGCACCGAGGGAAAGCTTGGCGGCCAGGCGCGCGTCGAAGGCGTCGCCGGCACGTGGAAGGACCTCACCGACAACGTCAACCTGATGGCCGACAACCTCACCGGCCAGGTCCGTAACATCGCCGAGGTGACCACCGCCGTCGCCTCGGGCGATCTGTCGAAGAAGATCACCGTCGACGTGAAGGGTGAGATCCTCGAGCTCAAGAACACCATCAACGTCATGGTCGACCAGCTCAACAGCTTCGCCTCGGAAGTGACCCGCGTCGCCCGCGAAGTCGGCACCGAAGGCAAGCTCGGCGGCCAGGCGCAGGTGCCCGGCGTCGCCGGCACGTGGAAGGATCTGACCGACAACGTCAACCTGATGGCCGACAACCTCACCGGCCAGGTCCGCAACATCGCCGAGGTGACCACCGCCGTCGCCTCGGGCGATCTGTCGAAAAAGATCACCGTCGACGTGAAGGGCGAGATCCTCGAGCTGAAGAACACCATCAACGTCATGGTCGACCAGCTCAACGGCTTCGCGTCCGAAGTGACCCGCGTGGCCCGCGAGGTCGGCACCGAAGGCAAGCTCGGCGGCCAGGCGCAGGTGCCCGGCGTCGCCGGCACGTGGAAGGATCTCACCGACAACGTCAACCTGATGGCCGACAACCTGACCGGCCAGGTCCGCAACATCGCTGACGTGACCACCGCGGTTGCCCGCGGCGACTTGTCGAAGAAGATCACCGTCGACGTGAAGGGTGAGATCCTCGAGCTCAAGAACACCATCAACGTCATGGTCGACCAGCTCAACAGCTTCGCATCGGAAGTCACCCGCGTGGCGCGCGAAGTGGGTTCCGAAGGTAAGCTCGGCGGCCAGGCGCAGGTCGAAGGCGTTGCCGGCACCTGGAAGGATCTCACCGACAACGTCAACCTGATGGCCGGCAACCTGACCGGCCAGGTGCGCAATATCGCCGAGGTGACAACAGCCGTGGCAAGAGGCGACTTGTCCAAGAAGATCACCGTCGACGTGAAGGGCGAGATCCTCGAGCTCAAGAACACCATCAACACCATGGTCGACCAGCTCAACAGCTTTGCATCCGAAGTTACCCGCGTGGCGCGCGAAGTGGGTTCGGAAGGCAAGCTCGGCGGACAGGCCCAGGTCGAAGGCGTCGGCGGCACCTGGAAGGATCTGACCGATAATGTGAACGCGATGGCGGCGAACCTGACCGGCCAGGTCCGCAACATCGCCGAGGTAACCACCGCCGTGGCCCTGGGCGATCTTTCCAAGAAGATCACCGTCGACGTGAAGGGCGAAATCCTCGAGCTGAAGAACACGATCAATACGATGGTCGACCAGCTCAACAGCTTCGCATCCGAAGTCACCCGCGTGGCGCGCGAGGTCGGCACCGAGGGTAAACTGGGCGGCCAGGCCCAGGTGCGCGGCGTCGCTGGCACCTGGAAGGACCTCACCGACAACGTCAACCTGATGGCGGACAACCTCACCGGCCAGGTCCGCAACATCGCCGACGTCACCACCGCGGTGGCAAGAGGCGATTTGTCCAAGAAGATCACGGTCGACGTGAAGGGCGAGATTCTCGCGCTGAAGGACACGATCAACGTCATGGTCGATCAGCTCAACGGCTTCGCCTCGGAAGTGACTCGCGTGGCGCGCGAGGTCGGCACCGAAGGCAAGCTCGGCGGCCAGGCGCAGGTGCCCGGCGTGGGCGGCACCTGGAAGGATCTGACCGACAATGTGAACCTCATGGCGACCAATCTCACCAATCAGGTGCGCGGCATCGCCGACGTGGTGACCGCGGTGGCGCAGGGCAACCTCAAGCGCAAGCTGACGGTGGACGCCAAGGGCGAGATCGCGGCGCTGGCCGAGACGATCAACTTCATGATCGATACGCTGTCCACTTTCGGCGACCAGGTCACCAACATGGCCCGCGAGGTCGGCATCGAAGGCAAGCTGGGCGGCCAGGCACGCGTGCCGGGCGCCTCGGGCCTGTGGCGCGACCTTACCGACAACGTCAACGCGATGGCGACCAACCTGACCAACCAGGTGCGCTCGATCGCCGACGTGGCGACCGCGGTCACCAAGGGCGACCTTACCCGCTCGGTGGCGGTGGAAGCCTCGGGCGAGATGGCTGCGCTCAAGGACAACATCAACGAGATGATCCGCAACCTCAAGGAACAGACCTTGAAGAATGCGGAGCAGGATTGGCTGAAGACCAACCTCGCACGCTTCTCGCGGATGCTGCAGGGCGAGCGCGACCTGACCACAGTGTCGAACCTGATCATGTCCGAACTGGCACCGCTGGTGAACGCCCAATATGGGGTGTTCTACGTCGCCAAGCGCGAGGAGAATGAGACGGTCCTCGAACTGGCGGCGAGCTATGGCGCCGAAAAGCGCGAGGAGCTGAAGCCCGTCTTCAACCTGCGCGAGGGACTGGTCGGCCAAGCCGCCGCCGACAAGCGGCCGATCCTGCTGAAGAACGCACCCGCCGACTTCGTCCGGATCGGTTCCGGCCTCGGCCACGCCGCGCCCGCCAACGTCAACATCCTGCCGGCGCTGTTCGAGGACGACGTCAAGGCGGTGATCGAACTTGCCTCGTTCAGCGAGTTCAACGAGACCCACCAGAGCTTTCTCGACCAGCTGATGGAATCGGTCGGCATCGTGCTCAACACGATCGCCGCGACGATGCGCACCGAAGGCCTGCTCAAGCAGTCCCAGCTGCTGACCCAGGAGCTGCAAGCACGCCAGACCGAACTTACCACAAAGCAGGAAGAGCTTCACGCAACCAACGAGGAATTGCAGGAAAAGGCGCAGCTTCTCGAGAATGAGAAACGCCAGGTCGAGGCGAAGAACCTCGAAATCGACATGGCCCGCCGCGCCGTCGAGGAGAAGGCCGAGCAGCTCGCCCTCACCTCCAAGTACAAATCCGAGTTCCTGGCCAACATGTCGCACGAGTTGCGTACACCGCTCAATTCGCTGCTGATCCTCTCGAAGCTGCTGGCGGACAATCCGCAGGGCAATCTCAATGAGAAGCAGACCGAGTTCGCCCGCACCATCCACTCGGCCGGCTCGGATCTGTTGAGCCTGATCAACGACATCCTCGATCTGTCGAAGATCGAGTCGGGCACCGTCTCGATCGAGCTCGGCGATATGCCGATGAACAGCCTCAAGCAGCATATGGAGCGGACCTTCCGCCAGCTTGCGGCCGACAAGAATCTCGAGTTCCGGGTCGAGTTCGAAGGCGCCCTGCCCGGCGCGATCCGCACCGATGAAAAGCGCCTGCAGCAGGTTGTGCTGAACCTGCTGTCCAACGCCTTCAAGTTCACCGCGCATGGCAGCGTGACGCTTGCGGTTCGCAATGCCACGGCGGGATGGAGCACCAATCACCCAGTGCTGCGCAATGCCGACGGCGTGGTGGAGATTGCGGTCACGGACACCGGCATCGGCATTCCGAAGGATAAGCAGAAGCTGATCTTCGAGGCATTCCAGCAGGCCGACGGCACGACCAGCCGCAAATATGGCGGAACCGGGTTGGGCCTTTCGATCAGCCGCGAAATCGCGCGGCTGTTGGGCGGCGAGCTGCAGGTCCGGTCGACCCCCGGCTCAGGCTCGACCTTCACCCTGTTCGTTCCCACTCAAGCGATCGCCCCGGCGGCAATCAGCGGCGGCGGTGCGACCGCGCGCTACGACAATAGCGGCGCGAACGTGCCTAACGCCCTGCCCGCGCCGATGGAGGTAACCGACGACCGCGACGGCATCGGCGATGCGCCGTTCGTTCTCATCGTCGAAGACGACCCGGCTTTCGCATCCATCCTGCTCGACGTGGCGCATGAGGCCGGGCTCAAGGGCGTGATCTCCACCGCGGGAGCCGGCACTCTCAACACGGTGCGCAAGATGCAGCCGAACGCGATCACGCTCGACCTCGGCCTGTCAGACATCGATGGCTTCGTGCTGCTCGACCTGCTGAAGCATGACCCCCAGACGATGCGCATCCCGGTCCATGTCATTTCGGGCGCTGACCGATTGGCGGAAGCGCAGGTCCTGGGTGCGATCGGCATCACCGAGAAACCAGCGACGACGGGCCAACTGAAGGATGTCTTCTCCGCCCTGGCCGAACTGGCGAGAAACCAGCCGCACAATCCTTCGCTGACCCTGATCGACCGCGACGGCACCAGTCCATCGCCCCGCGCGGTGCCCGAGCTGGCCGGCGCCAAGATACTCATTGTCGACGACGATATCCGAAACATCTATTCGCTGACCAGCGTGCTCGAAAGCTACAATGTCGAGGTCCTCCACGCCGAACGCGGGCAGGACGGCATCCTCATCCTCGAACAGACGCCTGGTATCGATATCGCGCTGATCGACATCATGATGCCAGAGATGGACGGTTACGAGACGATGCAGCAGATCCGCCATCGTCCGAAGCTGGCCGATCTACCGCTGATCGCGGTCACGGCCAAGGCGATGAAGGGCGACCGGCAGAAATGCCTCGACGCCGGCGCATCGGACTATATCGCCAAGCCCGTCGACATCGAGCTGCTGCTCGCGCTGCTCAGAGTCTGGGTCGGCCGTTCGCGCGAATGGTCCGCCGAAGAACTTGCCCACTCGGCCGCCGAGTGATTGCGCGAATGCCGGTGAAAAACGACAGCGCCCCTATGAAGGGTTCCGATGCCTTCGGCGACGAGCGGGCGAGGATACTCGTCGTCGACGACGACGAACGCAACCTGCTCGCCTTGCAGACCGTGCTTGAGGATGTCGCCGACGTCGTTCTCGCGCGATCGGGCGAGGAGGCGCTGCGGCACCTTCTGAAAGGCGAGTTCGCGGTCATCCTGCTCGACGTCTATATGCCGATGATGGATGGGTATGAGACCGCCCAGATCATCCGGGGCCGCGAGCAGACCAAGCGCATCCCGATCATCTTCCTGTCGGCCGTGAACAAGGAGACAGAGCATCTGATCCGCGGCTATTCGATGGGCGCGGTCGATTATGTGTTCAAGCCGGTCGAGCCGGTGGTGCTGCAATCGAAGGTGGCGGTGTTCGTCGACCTCTACCAGATGCGCCGCGAGATCCAGCGCAAGGCCCGCGCCGAACAGCTGCTGCTCGACGAGAATCTGCGGGCCAATGCGGAACTGCTGCGTACCGAACAGGAGCTGCGGCTGGCCGAGCAACGCCAGCTTGCGATAATCGAGTCGCTCCCGATCATGCTCTATCTCGAGGACCCGCACGCATCGCCGCGGGTGCCAAAATATGTCAGCGGCAATTTCAAGGTCCTCACCGGTTTCGAATTCGACGATCTCCGGCATTCTCCCGACCTCTGGCGCAAGCGGCTCCATCCCGACGACCGCCAGCGTGTCGAGCAGGCGATGGCGGGCCGCGCCGAGGGCCAGGGCCTCGCCGTCGAATATCGCTGGCAGTGCGCCGACGGGAGCTACAAGCATTTCCTCGACCAGGCCGTGCTTCTCCACGATGCCGAGGGACTCCCCTTCGAGCTCGCCGGAACCTTGCTCGACGTCACCGATCGCAAGGAGCTCGAAATCCAGCTGCTGCAATCGCGCAAGATGGATGCGATCGGCAAGCTGACCGGCGGCATCGCGCATGATTTCAACAACCTGCTCGCGGCGGTTCTCGGCGGCCTCGGCATGATCGAGCGCCGCGTTGCGCTGGAGGACGACCAGCGCAAGATCATTACCATGACGAAGCGCGCCGCCGAGCAGGGCGCCGAGCTCGTCGCGCGGCTGCTCGCCTTCGCCCGCAAGCAGCGACTGGAACCGGCGCCGATCGACGTCGCGGCGCTGGCCGGCGCCGTCAACGATCTGCTCGCCCACACGCTCGGCGGGCTCATCGAGCTGCAATGGAATACCGATAGCGGCGTCTGGCATGCATATGCGGACGATGCGCAGCTCGAACTCGCGTTGATGAACCTCATCATCAACGCGCGCGACGCCATGCCGCAGGGCGGTACGATCACCGTCTCCGTCTCGAACCAAGCGCTTGCGCACGACCATGCCGGGCTGAAGGCGGGCAGCTATGTCGTCTTCGAGGTCGCCGACATCGGGGCCGGCATCCCGCCCGACATGATCGAGCGCGTGATGGAGCCGTTCTTCACCACCAAGCCCGTCGGCAAGGGCACCGGGCTGGGGCTCAGCATGGTCTACGGGTTTGCGCAGCAATCGGGCGGCACGATGCGGATCGACAGCCGGCTGGGCGAAGGCACCAGGGTCCAGATCTGGCTGCCGCGTGCGCCGGACGCTTCGGCGCAGCTGGAGGAGATCGAGAGCCCCGCGCTGCCGATGGAGACCGCCAATCCGCGCGCGATATTGCTGGTCGACGATCATGAAGGCGTCCGCGCCACATCGGGCGCGATGCTGAGCGACATCGGTCATCGGGTGACGACCGCTGCCGACGGCTTCGAGGCGCTGACACTCCTGAGCGACGGCACATGGCCGGTGGACGTCCTGATCACCGACTATGCCATGCCGCAACTGGCGGGGACGGAACTGGTCCGCCGCGCCCGGCAGACACGCCCGGGGCTGCCCGCGATCATCATCACCGGCAATGCCAATGCCTCCGAGCTGGGCGAGCTGGACGACCGCATGGCGCTGCTCTTCAAGCCCTTCACCGCGGATCAGATGCAACGCTCCATAGCGGCGCTGGTTAGTGCGCCGCTGGAGACGAAAGTGGCGTGAGCCGCAGTCCTCGGACGCGGCTGAAGGCGGCGAAGGTGGCACCTCGAGGTATCGACAGTCGCCCTCGTCCAACCCCATAGTTGGCTTTCAGCTTGAAGCATCCGTTCGTGTCGAGCGAAGTCGAGACACGTTGGCGTACGACGCGTCCCTCGACTTCGCTCGGACAAACGGTTCAAATTGAACAAAACGGACGTTAGAACGCGCCTATGACCACCGAATCTCAGGCCGCCGA
This sequence comes from Rhizorhabdus sp. P4_G6, assembly GCF_056401045.1. Taxonomy (NCBI): domain Bacteria; kingdom Pseudomonadati; phylum Pseudomonadota; class Alphaproteobacteria; order Sphingomonadales; family Rhizorhabdaceae; genus Rhizorhabdus; species Rhizorhabdus sp. P4_G6. The sequence goes on from NZ_JBFUKC010000016.1 coordinate 18,050, forward strand.
GCGGCTCGCCTTCCTTGCGACTGAGATCGCGCGACACAACGCGCTCTATCATCGCGAAGATGCACCGGAGATTTCGGATGCTGATTATGACGCGCTGATGCGCGAAAACACTGAGTTGGAAGCGGAGTTTCCGCACCTGATCCGCGCAGACTCGCCTTCGAAGCTGGTAGGAGCAACGCCATCGGGGCGCTTAGCGAAGGCGCCACACGCCGCGCAGATGTTTAGCCTAGACAACGCCTTCAGCGATGAGGACGTAACTGACTTCGTCGAACGGGTGCGCAAGTTCCTGAGCTTAGCAAAAAGCTCCATCATAACGCTAACGGCCGAACCGAAAATTGACGGATTATCCTGCTCTTTGCGCTTTGAGAAAGGTCTCCTCGTCCAAGCTTTAACGAGAGGCGATGGCACAATCGGGGAAGATGTCACTCCCAATGTACGATTTGTCAGAGGCGTATCGCCCAAATTGCGAACAGGGGGGAACCTATTTTCAACTCCCCCAGATGTTTTTGAAATTCGGGGTGAAGTTTTCATGGCGAAAGATGACTTCACCGAACTAAACGAGAGACAAGCGAAAAATGGCGGCAAAATATTCGCGAATCCGCGCAATGCAGCTGCCGGATCTTTACGCCAAGTAGACCCTGAAGTGACTCGGTCTCGTCCCTTGCAATTCCTCGCTCATGGCTGGGGCAGTATTTCGGCCCAGCCAGCTGAGACTCAGAAAGGTGTGATGGATGCGATCGAAGCAATGGGAATTCCTGTTTCGAACGATTTGAAAGTCGTGGAATCGGTAGATGAAGCGTTAGCGCATTATCGTGATATCGAGACGCGGCGCGCAGCCCTGCCATTCGATATAGATGGTGTGGTTTATAAGGTTAATCGCCTAGACTGGCAACGACGGCTTGGTTTCGTCACTAGATTTCCGCGCTGGGCGATCGCGCATAAATTTCCCGCCGAGAAGGCGCAGACGCTGCTCAACGCGATCGACATCCAGGTCGGCCGCACCGGCAAACTGACCCCGGTGGCGCGCCTTGAGCCGGTGACGGTCGGCGGCGTCGTCGTCACCAACGCGACACTGCACAATGCCGACGAGATCGGACGGCTCGGTGTCTGGCCCGGCGACCGTGTAATCGTCCAGCGCGCCGGCGACGTGATCCCGCAGATCGTCGATAATCTGTCGCGCGACGAGAGCCGCGGCAGCTGGCCCTTCCCGGAGATCTGTCCGGAATGCGGATCGGCGGCCGAGCGTGAGCCGGGCGAAGTCGACTATCGCTGCACCGGCGGGCTGATCTGCCCGGCCCAACGCGTCGAGCGGCTTCGCCACTTCGTGTCCCGCCACGCCCTCGACATCGAAGGCCTCGGCCTCGTCCATATCGAAAGCTTCTTTCGCGACCGGCTGGTCGAAACGCCGGCCGACATCTTCCGTCTGACCAAGGACATTCTGCTGTCCCGGGAGCGCTGGGCGGAGGTGTCGGCGGCCAACCTGATCACGGCGATCGACGCGAAACGGTCACCGCCGCTCGATCGCTTCCTGTTCGCGCTGGGCATTCGTCATGTCGGCGAGGTGACGGCGCGCGATCTCGCCCGCCGCTATCGCAGTTGGGACGCGCTGAAGGGGATGATCGATCGCGCGGTTGCCGCACGCGAGGCGGCCGTTCAGGCCATCGGCGAAAGCGATCAGAAGTTCGCGGCGCGCGTGGCGAAGGAACTCGCGGCGATCATCGAGACCCCCGGCGTAGGGCCGGAGGTCGCCTTCGCCCTGATCGACTTCTTTGCCGAACCGCATAATGCCGTCGCCGTTGCCGACCTGCTCGACCAGCTACAGCCGGCAGACGTCATCCATGAGACACGGGCATCGGCCGTCAGCGGCAAGACCGTGGTCTTCACCGGCTCGCTCGAGACTATGTCACGCGACGAGGCCAAATCCCAAGCCGAAGCGCTGGGCGCTAAAGTATCGGGATCGGTTTCGGCAAAGACCGATCTGGTCGTGGCGGGTCCAGGCGCCGGATCGAAGCTGAAAAAAGCGGCGGAGCTGGGCATCGATGTTGTCGACGAAGCAGGATGGGCAGACATCGTCGCAGCGTCGCGGTGAATCCCGCCCGGGTTCTCCGTGACTTCTTCCGCAAAAGTACGGGGAGCCGGCCATTTTCTCTTGCGACCGTCCCACAGACGCCTAATAAATCCGCATGGGGGTCGTCAGGCATCGCATTCCGTTCCTGGCCGTGGTCGGTCTGGCGGTCGCCATGCTGGCTGTCATCGCGGCCCTGTTTCTGACGCGCGAGCAGAGCCGATCGGGAGAATGGGCGGCACATTCGCTCCGTGTCGAAGTCCAGCTTACCGAACTTACCGATCATGTCCGCGCGATCGAATCCGATCATCGCGGCTATGTGCTGACCCGCGATCGGCGCATGAAGGCCCAGCTGGTCCAGCTGGCAAGCGAACTTGGTCCGGCAGTAGACCGGCTGCAGCAGGAGATCCGCGACAATCCAACGCAGCTCGCCAATATTGCTCCTCTCCGCAAGACGCTCAATGCCAAGGTGGCTTTTGCCATGCGCGGCGTGGCCGCCGTCGACGCTGGCGAACTGCAGGATGAAGTCGCCCGGATCGAGTCCGGCGAAGGCTTCCGGCGCATGCAGGCGGCGCTCCGCGTGATAAACCGCATGATCAAGGAAGAGGAAAAGCTGCTATCCGAACGGCAGCGTAGCGCCGAATTGCTGGTGCGGATCCTGGGCGGGACGCTGGTCGCCACGGTGCTGGTCGTGCTGCTGGTCGCTTCGATCATCATCACCGACAGCGGAAAGCGCGAAGGCGAGCTTCTGGCGGCGCGTGACGAAGCGATCGGCGCCGAGCGGAAGCTGCGCGATCAGATGGCGGCGCGCGAGAACGCCGAGGAGCAAATTCGCCAGATGCAGAAGATCGAGTCGATCGGGCAGCTGACCGGCGGAATCGCGCATGATTTCAACAATATGCTCGCCATCGTGATCGGTAGCCTCGATCTTGCCAAGCGACGCCTCAACGATCCCGAACGGCTCGAGCGCAATATCGACGCTGCCTATGAGGGTGCCGAGCGCGCCGCCTCATTGACTGCACGGCTGCTCGCTTTTTCCCGGCAGCAACCGCTCGCGCCGCTGACGCTCGACGTCAACAAGCTGGTTGCCGGCATGTCCGAACTGCTGCAGCGGACGCTCGGCGAGGAATATATGATAGAAACCGTCCTCGCCGGCGGACTGTGGCGAACCTTCGCCGACCCCGGCCAGCTGGAAAATGCAATCCTCAACCTGGGCGTCAACGCGCGCGATGCGATGGCCGGCGGCGGGCGTGTGACGATCGAAACGGCGAACGCCTATCTCGATGACGAATATGCCAGCACCCGCGGCGGTGTCGTAGCAGGTCAATATGTGATGCTCAGCGTCACCGACTCCGGAACCGGCATGACTCCCGAGGTAGCGGCCCGCGCGTTCGATCCCTTCTTCACAACCAAACCCGTCGGCAAGGGCACCGGCCTCGGCCTAAGCCAGATTTTCGGGTTCATGAAGCAGACCGGCGGCCATGCCGCGATCTATTCCGAACCCGGACAGGGCACCACGGTAAAGCTGTATCTGCCTCGCCATCATGGCGAGGCCGTCACCCCGCTGGACCGCCTGAGCCATGACAAGACAGCCGTGCCGCAGGCGCGGCGGGGCGAGGTGATCCTGGTCGTCGAGGACGAGCAGCGGGTCCGCCACTTCTCCGTCGATGCCCTACGCGACCTTGGCTATCTCGTAGTCTCGGCCGCCAATGGCACCGAAGCGCTGGAGGCGCTCGCCGAACAGCCGACCATCGACATGCTCTTCACCGATATCGTGATGCCCGAGATGAACGGCCGCAAACTCGCCGACAATGCGCTGGCGATGCGCCCGGACCTGAAAATCCTGTTCACGACCGGCTATACCAGAAATGCCGTCGTTCATAATGGCATGCTCGATGCCGGCGTGGCCTTTCTGCCCAAGCCCTTCAGCGTAACCCAGCTGGGCGTCAAGATACGCCAGGTGCTCGACAATGGCGGCGCGAACCGGCCGGTGTAACTCCTGATACCGTCCGATCCGCCTCCTGTGCCGGACGACCAGTCTTGTGCGGGTGGACACCCCCCTCTATCCGTCGACGCATGTTCCACAAAATTATCGCCGCGCTCGCCGGCTTCATCATCGCGGTGATTTCCAGCGGCGGCTATGGCGGAATCGTCATCCTGATGGCGATCGAGAGCGCCTGCATCCCGTTGCCGTCGGAGATTATCATGCCGTTCGCCGGCTATCTGGTGTCGACCGGGCAATTCAATCTCTATTTGGCGGCGACCGCCGGTGCGATCGGCTGCAACCTCGGATCGATCTTCGCCTATGAGCTGGGAAAGCGTGGGGGGCGGGCCGTTGTCGACCGCTGGGGCCGCTATGTGCTGATGAGCCATGCCGATCTCGATCGCGCCGAGCGCTTCTTCGTGCGCTGGGGCGACCTGACCGTGCTGATCTGCCGGCTGCTGCCGGCCGTGCGTTCGTTCATCGCCTTTCCGGCGGGCGTGGCGCGCATGCCGTTGCTGCGCTTTCATGTCTATACATTTGCCGGATCCTGGCCGTGGTGCTTCGGTCTCGCCTGGGTGGGCATGAAGCTGGGCGACCAGTGGCGAACCGATCCGCGACTGAGCGGCCTGCTCCACAAGCTCGACATAGTGATCGTCGGTGCGATCGTCGCCGCCGCGATCTGGTTCATTTGGCACCGGCTGAAGAGGCCGGCCCCCAGCGCATGAACCCCGTCTACGCCGCGCTGCCGACCACCATCTTCGAGAAGATGTCGGCAATCGCGCGCGAAACCGGCGCGATCAATCTCGGCCAGGGCTTTCCCGACGCGCCGGGCCCGGACGATATCCGCCGGGCAGCCGCCGACGCGCTGTTCGAGCGATCCAATCAATATCCGCCGATGCTCGGCATAGCCGAGCTGCGCCAGGCCATCTCCGATCATTATCGCATGCGCCACGGTCTCGACCTCGACTGGCATTCGGAGGTTGTAGTCACGTCCGGCGCGACCGAGGCGATCTCGGCGGCGATTCTGAGCCTGATCTCGCCGGGCGACGAGGTGGTGCTGATCCAGCCGCTCTACGACGCTTATATGCCGATGGTCCGGCGCGCGGGCGGAATCCCCCGGCTGGTGAACCTCGAACCGCCGTTGTGGACGCTGGATGCGCCAGCCCTCGATGCGGTGATGGGGCCGCAAACGCGGCTGATCATCTTCAACAATCCGGCCAACCCCACCGGCAGGATGTACGATCGCGCCACGCTCGAGCTGATTGCGGAACGCTGCATCCGGCACGAGGTGATCGCGCTATGCGACGAGGTGTGGGAGCATGTCATCTTCGACACGGAGCATATCCCCCTGATCACCCTGCCCGGCATGCGCAACCGCACCGTGAAGATCGGATCGGCCGGCAAGATCTTCGCGCTCACCGGCTGGAAAGTCGGCTGGATGGTCTCGGGAAAGGCGCTCGCCCGCCAGGTTGCCAAGGCCCACCAGTTCATGACCTTCACCACGCCGCCCAATCTGCAATGGGCGGTGGCGCAGGGGCTGGGAAAGCCCGCATCCTGGTTCGAGGAAATGCGCGCGGGCTTTGCGCGGTCACGTTCAAGACTGGTCGCGGGACTGGAGGCCGCGGGCTATGCGGTCCTGCCGAGCCAGGCGACGTGGTTCGTGTCGGTCGATCTGGCGGCATCCGGGATCGCGATGGACGACGCGGACTTTGCCGATCTCATGGCGCTCGCAGGCGGGGTAGTGACGATACCCGTATCGGCGTTCTTCGAGGAGACCCCGGTCCGCAACATCCTGCGGCTATGCTACTGCAAGGACGATGCGACGCTGGACGAAGCAGTGACGCGACTGGCGGCTATGCGGACGAGATTGGTGCCCTAGCCCTCTCCTCCGGGCTCCCGGATTAACACTTCGCCGCTCGCACGAAGAGATCGTTCGAACACAGGAACCTATCCAAGGCCGTCATTCCAGCGAAAGCTGGAATCTCTCTGCGCCAACTTGTTCAGAAAAATGCCAAGAGAGATCCCAGCTTTCGCTGGGATGACGAACCTAAGGGAAGTGTTTTGGAAGTCGTAGCCCCGTAGGGGCAGGCTTGGACTACCGTGCGCTGAACCTGCGCACCGCACCCTTATGCGCACCCGGCGCGCCCTTGGGGCGGCTGAAGTGGCGCTTGGGCTGCGCTTCGCCGGAGCGGCCGCCACCGTCATGGCGACGACGGTCGCCCTGCGGCGACGGCGTGCTCGGCACGGGCTTAGGCAGCTTCGCCTTTTCGGCGATGAAGTTCTCGGGCAGCGGCTGGATATCGAGACTGATCTTGGTCAGCTTCTCGATCGCCTTGAGATAGGGCCGCTCGTCATCCGCCACGAACGCGATGGCGATGCCGGCGGCGCCGGCGCGCGCGGTGCGGCCGATGCGGTGGACATATTGCTCGGCGACATTCGGCAGTTCGTAGTTGAACACATGGCTGACGCCGCCGACATCGATACCGCGCGCGGCGATGTCGGTCGCAACCAGGATGCGGATGTCGCCCTTGCGGAACAGGCCCAGGGCGCGCTCACGCTGCGGCTGGCTCTTGTTGCCGTGAATGGCTTCCGCCTCGATGCCTGCGGCTCGCAGGTTCTTCACGATCCGGTCCGCGCCATGTTTGGTGCGCGAGAAGACCAGCGCACGATCGATCGGCTCCGAGCGGATGCGCAAGGTGAGCAGCGCCTGCTTCTCGGTGGGGTTGCAGAACGTCGCATATTGCTCGACGCGTTCCGCTGTCGTCGCGGCCGGAGCCACCGACACCTTCGCCGGATTGGTCAGGAAACGATCGCCAAGCTCTGCGATCGCCTTCGGCATCGTCGCCGAGAAGAACAGCGACTGGCGCTTCTTCGGCAGCAGCTGGTCGACGCGCTTGAGCGCATGGATGAAGCCGAGATCGAGCATCTGGTCGGCCTCGTCGAGCACGAAGATCTCGACGAACTTGAGGCTCAGCGCACGCTGATCGATCAAGTCGAGCAGGCGGCCCGGCGTGGCGACGAGAATATCGACGCCGCGCTGCAGCTGACGGATCTGCTTGTTGATCGGCACGCCGCCGAACACGGTGGCGACGCTCAGGCGCAGGAACTTGCCATATTGGACGAAGCTCTCGGCGATCTGGCTGGCCAGCTCGCGGGTCGGCGCGAGGACGAGCATGCGGCAACCCTGCGGCGGCGTATGCTTGAGGTTTTCAGACAGGTGGTGGATCGACGGCAGCGCGAAGGCCGCGGTCTTGCCGGTGCCGGTCTGCGCGATGCCGCAAAGGTCGCGGCCTTCCAGCAGCGCGGGAATGGCCTGCGCCTGGATCGGGGTAGGAATGTCATAGCCCTTGGCGGCAAGCGCGCGCTGCAGGGGCTCGATAAGACCGAGTTCGGAAAATTTGGTCACAAATGCACTTTCATAGTGCGGGCGCACGAACGGGCGTTCATGCGACAGCGGGTTCACATGACGACCCGCGTGAATTGGGAAGCCTCAGCTTGGTTTTGCGTCCTGCGGGCCCGAGCCGGCCTGTCCCTTGGAATGGACAGGAGATCACGCTGCTCATCGGCCAAATGCTGCAAAACAGCATCGACGCGAGTTGGGATATGATCCATGTTGGACCAGAATACAAGCCGAGCTGTACACGGCTATCCGAAAATGGCGGAATCTAGCCGCCTGTGTCCTAAGGGCATCAGATTCACGTCGGCACTGGCGACTTCGAGCGAGATCGAAACGGCGCTGCGCCGCAGCGCCTATGGTGGAAACGGCTGCCGACTTTGGCCGTCCATCCGGCGGTCTCTAGAAATCCGGCTTTTCATAATGTTCGGGCGGACCRACCAATTCCATCCGGTCGGCCAGAATGACCCGCAGCGAACGGCGGGATTTCATGCCTGAATACCACTGCTTGGTCTCATCATGACCGCGCCAGTCAATACCGCCGAGATAGTCCGCCACCGAGATGTGGGCCGCGCAGGCAAGATCGGCGAGGCTGAGCAGCGGCCCCCCGATCCAGCGGCGGCTACCGACGAGATAATCGACATAGTCTAGGTGATCGTTGACCGCCTTCATCGCCTGGCGCAGCACGCCTGCGTCTGGCGGAGCACGGTGGACGATGCGCTTCAAGGCGCGTTCGTACAGCAGCGGCCCGACGACATCCCCATAAAATTTTTCGTCGAAATAGGCGACCAGCCTGCGGATCTCGCCACGCTGCGCGGCATTGCCGGGGATCATCGGCATAGGCTCGACGGTCTCCTCCAGATATTCGGAGATCGCGCAGCTGTGGATCAGCGTCGTGCCGAGCGCGGCATCGACGAGGACCGGGGTCTGGCCGACCGGATTGAGATCGAGGAACTCGTCGCGGCGCAGCCAGGGCGATTCGCGCACCAGATCATAGGGAACGCCCTTTTCCTCCATCTGGAGCCGGATCTTGCGGGAAAAGGGACATAGAGGAAATTGATAGAGCTGCCACATCGTGGCGCAACCTATCCGGCCAGGACAGACATGTCAGTAGCCGGACGCGAGAAAAATCGCGCTTTGCTTTTCCAGGGAGCCGGTGGGTGCGGCCGCCGCCCGCTCGACGACCGCATCCCACTCTTACATCCCTGCCCGAAGAGGAGGGAGGCCGCTTGTTTCTATTCCGCCGCCACGACCTGCGCTTCGGCATCGCTTAGCGGATAGTCCAGCCGGCTCACCATCTCCTTGGGGCAGACCTGCCAAATGTAATCGCGCCAGCGGTCCCAGTCGTCGAGCACGCTGTGCGCCCATTTGCTGTCGGTGCGCTCTGCATGTTCGGCGATCAGCGCCTTGCAGCGCATCTCCCAATGCATCGAAGCGAAGCGCTGCCAGAGAATGCTGTCCGGATTCGCGCGGCGCTCGAACTCACCATGCTCGTCGAGCACGAAAGCCATGCCGCCGGTCATGCCCGCGCCGAAATTCTCGCCAACCCGGCCCAGGATCACCGCGATGCCGCCGGTCATATATTCGCAGCCATTGGCGCCACAGCCTTCGACCACCACGGTCGCACCCGAGTTGCGGACCGCGAAGCGCTCGCCCGCCTGCCCCGCCGCGAACAGCTTGCCCGCCGTCGCACCGTACAGCACGGTGTTACCGATGATCGTATTCGACTTTGTCTCGAGCGGCGACGACACCATCGGCCGGACCGCGATGATCGCACCCGACAGCCCCTTGCCGACATAATCGTTGGCGTCGCCGAACACTTCGAGCGTTATGCCCTTGACCGCGAACGCGCCAAGCGACTGGCCTGCCGATCCGCGGAGCCGGATATGGACATGGCCGTCGGCGAGCGAGGACATGCCGAAACGCTGGGTGATCTCGGCCGAGAAGCGGGTGCCGACCGCGCGGTGGGTATTCCGCACCGTATAGGTGAGCTGCATCTTCTCGCGCCGCTCGAACACCGCCTTGGCATCCTGGATCATCTGCGCGTCGAGACTGTCCGGTACTTCGTTGCGGAAGGTCGGGATGTTGAAGCGGCGCTTGCCCTCCGGGGCATCGACCTTGGCGAGCACGGGGTTCAGATCGAGATCGTCGAGATGCTCGGCGCCGCGGCTGACCTGACGGAGCAGCTCGGTACGGCCGATGATGTCGTCGAGTGAGCGCACGCCGAGCTTGGCGAGAATCTCGCGGACTTCCTCGGCGATGAAGGTCATCAGGTTGATGACCTTCTCGGGCGTGCCGACGAACTTCTTGCGCAGCGACTCGTCCTGCGTGCAGACGCCGACCGGGCAGGTGTTCGAATGGCATTGGCGCACCATGATGCAGCCCATCGCCACCAGCGACAGCGTGCCGATTCCGAACTCCTCCGCCCCCAAGATCGCGGCGATGACGATGTCCCGCCCAGTCTTGAGGCCGCCGTCGGTGCGCAGCTTGACGCGGTGGCGCAGCCCGTTGAGCGTCAGCACCTGGTTGGTCTCCGACAGCCCCATTTCCCATGGCGTGCCGGCATATTTGACGGAAGTCTGCGGGCTGGCGCCGGTGCCACCGACATGGCCGGCAACGAGGATCACGTCGGCATGCGCCTTCGCGACGCCGGCCGCGACCGTGCCGATGCCGGCCGAGCTGACCAGCTTGACGCAGACCCGCGCGCGCGGATTGATCTGCTTCAGGTCGTAGATCAGCTGCGCCAGATCCTCGATCGAGTAGATATCGTGGTGCGGCGGCGGCGAGATCAGCATCACCCCGGGCGTCGAATGACGCAGCCGGGCGATCATCTCGGTCACCTTGAAGCCAGGCAGCTGCCCACCCTCGCCGGGCTTTGCACCCTGCGCGACCTTGATCTCGAGCTCCTCGGCCGCACCGAGATATTCCGCGGTGACGCCGAAGCGGCCCGACGCGACCTGCTTGATCACGGAGTTGGCGTTGTCGCCGTTCGCATAGGGCGTGTAGCGGCTCTTGTCCTCGCCGCCCTCGCCCGACACCGCCTTGGCGCCGATCCGGTTCATCGCGATCGCCAGCGTCTCATGCGCCTCGGGGCTCAGCGCACCCAGCGACATGCCGGGCGTTACGAAGCGCTTGCGGATCTCGGTGATCGGCTCGACCGAATCGATCGGAATCCCCTCGCGTGCCCAGTTGAACTCGAGCAGGTCGCGCAGATAGACCGGCGGCAGATCGCGCACGCCGCGCGCGAACTGCAGATAGGTCGAATAGCTGTCAGTCGCGACCGACGATTGCAGCAAGTGCATCAGCTGGGCGGTATAGGCGTGCACCTCCCCCCCTGCCCGCTGCTTGTAGAAGCCGCCGACCGGCAGCGACACGACGACATCGTCGAACGCAGCTTCGTGGCGAAGCATCAGGTTGTGCTGGAGCGAATTATAGCCCTCGCCCGAGATCTTCGCCGGCATGCCCGGGAAGAAATCGTTGACCAGGGCGCGGCTCAGCCCGACCGCCTCGAAATTATAGCCGCCGCGATAGCTGGAGATCACCGCGATGCCCATCTTCGACATGATCTTCAGCAGGCCGTCATCGATCGCCTTGCGGTGCCGCTTGAGGCATTCCGCGAGAGTGCGGTCGCCGAACAGCCCGCGCGCATGGCGGTCGACTATCGCCGCCTCGGCCAGATAAGCGTTAACCGTGGTCGCGCCGACCCCGATCAGCACCGCATAATAATGGGTGTCGAGGCATTCCGCCGAGCGCACATTGACCGACGCATAGGAGCGCAGCCCCTTGCGGACGAGGTGGGTGTGGACCGCGGCAGCGGCCAGCACCATCGCGATCGAAACGCGGTCGGCCCCGACATGCTCGTCGGTCAGGAACAGCTCGGCCTTGCCCTCGCGCACCGCGGTCTCGGCCTCGGCACGGACGCGGGTGATCGCCTGGCGCAGCGCGTCAGGGCCGCCATTCGCGTCGAAGGTGCAGTCGATCTCGGCGGCGGAACCGGCGAAATGCTCCTTGAGCGTATGCCAGTCGCGGCAGTGGAGCACCGGGCTTTCGAGCACCAGCACGTCGGCCTGCTGCCCCTCATTGTCGAGGATGTTGGCGAGGTTGCCGAAGCGGGTCTTCAGGCTCATCACCCGCGTCTCGCGCAAGCTGTCGATCGGCGGATTGGTGACCTGGCTGAAGTTCTGCCGGAAGAAGTGGCTGATCAGCCGGGGCTTGTCCGAGATCACCGCGAGCGGCGTGTCGTCGCCCATCGAGCCGATCGCTTCCTTGGCCTCCTCGATCTGCGGGCTCAGGATGAGTTCCATATCCTCCATGGTCTGCCCGGCGGCGACCTGGCGGCGCAGCAGTTCGGGCCGGGACCAGCGCGGGATCATGTCCTCGACCGGCGCCGGCAGATCCTTGAGCAGCCTGAAGCCCTTGACCCATTCGCCATAAGGCTGCTCGGCGGCGATCTTGTCCTTGATCTCGGCGTCGCCGTAGAGGCGGCCCTCCTCGAGGTCGATCGCGATCATCTGACCCGGGCCCATCCGGCCCTTGGCGATGATGGTGCTCTCAGGCACCACCACCATGCCGGTTTCAGAGCCGACGATCAGCAGATTATCGGCGGTCCGCGTGGTCCGTAGCGGACGCAGCGCATTGCGATCGACCCCGGCCACGACCCAGCGGCCGTCGGTCATCGCCAACGCGGCAGGTCCGTCCCAGGGCTCCATTACGGAACCGAAATAGCTGTACATCGCGCGGCGCGGCTCGGGTATGTCGCTGTTCTGCCACGCCTCGGGAACCAACATCAGCTTGGCGGTCGGCGCGTCGCGGCCCGAGCGGCAGATCGTCTCGAACACGGCGTCCAGCGCCGCGGTATCCGAAGCGCCGGCGGGGATCAGCGGCTTGATCTCGTCGGAGTGCTCCCCAAAGGCGAGCGACGCCATCTTGATCTCGTGGCTCTTCATCCAGTTCTTGTTGCCGCGGATCGTGTTGATCTCGCCATTGTGGGCCAGCGCACGGAACGGCTGGGCCAGCCACCATTGCGGGAAGGTGTTGGTCGAATAGCGTTGATGGAAGATCGCGACGCGGCTGACGAAGCGCTCGTCCTTCAGGTCGGGATAGAAAACCGACAGCTCCTCCGCGAGGAACAGCCCCTTGTAGATGATCGAGCGCGCCGACAGCGAGCAGATGTAGAAGCCCTGGATCTGCGCCTCGATGACCTTGCGCTCGATGCGCCGGCGGATCAGGTAGAGATTCTTCTCGAACTCCTCGAGCGACATCTCGTCCGGCATCGGCCCGGCGATCATGATCTGCTCGATCTCCGGTCGGGTGAGCTGCGCCTTCTCGCCGATCACCGACACGTCGACCGGCACCTGCCGCCAGCCATAGATGGTGTAGCCGAAATCGATGATCTCGCTCTCGACGATGGTGCGGCAGGTTTCCTGCGCGCCGAGATCGGTTCGCGGCAGGAACACCATGCCGACCGCCAGCCGGTTGGGCAGCGGCCGATGCCCGGCATATTCGATCGCGTCGTCGAAAAACCGGACCGGCAGATCGACATGGATGCCGGCGCCGTCGCCGGTCTTGCCGTCGGCATCGACCGCACCACGATGCCACACCGCCTTCAGCGCATCGATTGCCGCCGCAACGACACGGCGCGAGGGCTTGCCGTCGGTTGCGGCGACGAGGCCGACGCCGCACGCGTCACCCTCGAACTCGGGGCGATACATGCCTTCGCGGGCGAGGCGTTCGCGTTCCGACGCCATCCAATCGTTTTCGGTGGGATTGCTCATGGGGCGACCTTTCCTTCGGCGCGGTCCTTGAAATAGCCTTCGAAGAAAGCCTTCGTAACTGCCTCGATCTTCGCTTCGTTGTCGGGCGACGGCTCATTTCCCCAGTCCGCAGTGATCTCCGTGATCTCAGGCCGGATTGCCAGCATCTTGGGCGCTAACGGCGAGCTTTCGAGTCGTTGTATCTCCGCCTTATCGGCAGCACTCAGCTCGCTGCCGATTGAGCGAATGCCTACATCAACGCCGGACCGAAGACTCTCCGCGCTTATTTTGGCRTCAGGCGTCTGAATTGCCTCATTGAGAAGCCGCGTAAAATCACCACGCCTCCCGATGACTTCGATCATCCGCGTACCGGTCGGGCTGCGGTAGAAATTAAGCAATTCCCGTAGTTCGCTTTCGGTGAAAGACCGTGCGTAAACCGGTCCGATCCTTGCCCATAGCTCAGGCAGTTTTGGGATCACCGCATCGATGATCAATGGGGACAGCTTTGCGATATACGCTGCCGAGATGCCAGAAAAGCGAGACTCCAGCTCGACGAAATCCGGATTTGCGGCAAATTGCTTTGGTAAGGTTTCACCCAATAGCTTGTTCAACTGCGTCCGCGTCAGCGCTTCGCTATTTGTAACCTGCGCAATCTGATAGCCGAGCGCGACGGCCTCAGCCGACGGCTTGGCAGCAGCGCTCGGAGGCTGCGCGATCAACGGCGTGCTCAACATACTCAATAGCGTGATCGCCAGCAGGATAGCACGCATCACGCCGCCACCTTCTGAGCCTTGGCTTTCGTCTTGAGGTAAAGATGCATCCGCTCGGCGACATCGCGGCCGTCGCGGATCGCCCAGACCACCAGGCTCGCGCCGCGGACGATGTCGCCGGCGGCGAACACGCCGTCGATCGACGTCTGCATCGACTTGTGATCGACCCGCAGCGTACCCCAACGGGTCACCGACAGCTCAGAGGAGCCGAAGGCGCCGGGTAGATCCTCGGGATCGAAGCCGAGCGCCTTGATCACCAGATTGGCGTCGATGCGGAATTCGCTCCCGGGATCGGGTTCGGGGCTCCGCCGGCCCGAAACATCGGGATCGCCAAGCCGCATCCTGATCGCACGCACGCCACTGACGCCGTCAGTGCCTTCGAATGCCTCGGGTGCGGACAGCCAGACGAACTCGACGCCCTCTTCCTCGGCATTTTTCGTCTCACGCTGAGAGCCGGGCATGTTCGCGCGATCGCGGCGGTAGAGGCATTTGACCGACGCGGCACCCTGTCGCACCGCAGTCCGAACACAATCCATCGCGGTGTCGCCGCCACCGATAACGACGACATTCTTGCCCTTCGCGTCGAGCGAGCCGTCGTCGAACGAAGGCACGGCATCGCCGAAGCTCTTGCGGTTCGAGGCGGTGAGATAGTCGAGCGCCTCGACCACCCCCGCCGCACCGACGCCGGGTGCCTTGATCGCACGCGGCTTGTAGACGCCGGTGGCGATCAGCAGCGCATCGTGGCGACCGCGCAATTCGGCGAGCGAAGCGTCGGGGCCGACCTCGAAGCCTTCATGGAAGATGATACCGGCGTCCTTCAGCCGCTGAACGCGGCGCATGACAATCGGCTTTTCGAGCTTGAAGCCTGGGATGCCATAGGTGAGCAGGCCGCCGGCGCGATCATGCCGGTCATAGACATGCACCTCGTAACCGCGTGCGCGCATCAGCTCGGCAGTCGTAAGGCCCGCTGGGCCGGCACCGATCACACCGACCGATTGGCCGCGCGCAGGGCCAACCGCCACCGGCTCCACCCAGCCATTTTCCCAGGCGGTGTCGGTGATATATTTCTCGACCGAGCCGATCGTGACCGCGCCATGCCCCGAAAACTCGATGACGCAATTGCCTTCGCACAGCCGGTCCTGCGGGCAGATGCGGCCACAGATTTCCGGCATGGTCGAGGTGGCGTTCGAAAGTTCATAAGCCTCGCGCAGCCGCCCCTCGGTCGTGAGCCGCAGCCAATCGGGGATATGGTTGTGGAGCGGGCAATGCGTCGCGCAATAGGGCACGCCGCATTGCGAGCAGCGCGATGCCTGTTCCTCGGCTTGAGGCGGAGCATATTTCGGGGCGATCTCGGCGAAATCGGCCACACGCGCATCGGCGGCACGTTTTGGCGGGAAGGCCTGCCCCACGCCCACGAACTTCAGCATCGGATCGTCTGCCATCGAACTGCCCCGCCAGAGCCGCCGCCGCAGCCGGAAGCGCGCGCGCATCCGTCGGGACGTTACAGCTCTCCCTACCGTTGGGACCTGCATCTGCCATGAGTGCCGGCTATCCGATCACATCTGCCATGGCGATAAAGGCCTGCCGTCTCCTTGTCATGGAAACAGGACCGAGTCACGTGCTTTTCGCACAATAAGGCAGCACAGCTTACCTATTTTCTGTGGAAATCAACGAAATTGTTGATAGGCAATTTGCTTCGGGCAGTAAATAAGTCCGATTTGGCCCTATCTGACGATAAGCCAGATCAGTGCGACCGAACCGACGACGATGCGATACCAGGCAAAAGGCGCAAAGCCGTGCTTCGTCACCACGTTCAGAAACCAGCGTATGACGAGCATCGCAACAATGAACGACACGACGAAACCGATCGCAATAGCGGTGGCCTGGGCGTCGCCAAGCTCGTGCCGCGCCTTCCACAGCGCGAGGGTGGTGGCGCCGACCATGGTCGGTATCGCGAGAAAGAAGCTGTATTCCGCAGCGGTGCGGCGCTCCACGCCCAGGGTTAGTGCGCCCATGATCGTGGCGCCCGAGCGGCTAACACCCGGGATCATCGACAGGCACTGGATGAACCCGATCCCCAGCGAGGTCCTGAGCGACATGCCCTCGACGCTGTCGCAGCTCGGCTGGCGCACGCTCCGCTCTATGACCAGGATCGCGATGCCGCCCAGGATCAGCGCGACCGCCACCACCATCGGAGTCATCAGCAGCGCCTTGATCGCGCCATAGGCGACCGCGCCGATGACGGCCGACGGCAGAAAGCCGACCAGCACATTGCGCGTGAAGCGGATCGCCGGCGGATCGCGCCGGGCAAGTCCGGCCAGCACCGCCGCGAAGCGATGGCGGTAGAGCACGACGACGGCAAGGATCGCACCGAGCTGGATGACGATATCGAAGGTCTCGGTGCCCTGCGGCACCTGCATGACCTCGCCAGCCAGGATCAGGTGGCCAGTCGAGGACACGGGCAGGAATTCGGTGAGCCCCTCGACAATGCCGAGGAGGATGATCGACAGCAGTGACAGTTCCATCCCGTTCAGGCCACCGACTTGCCGTGGGAGGCGAAGCGCCCATGCTGCCGATACTGGACCAGCCAGGCTGGCGCGACCGCCTCCATCGGCGTGGGCGAGATGCCGAATGCCTCGAAGCCTTTGGCGCCGGGCGAAACGATATTATCCTTCTGCAGCATCCTCCATTGATCGCGGGTGATGGGTGCCCCGGGCAGGACTCCGGCGACGTTGGCCAGGATAGCGCCCACGGCATCCGGCACAGGCAGAAAAGTGGGATTTCGACCGGTTGCCTGTGCGAGCCAGACATTGAGTTCGGCCATCGTCATCACCTGCGGTCCGCCCAGTTCATAGGTCTTGCCGGCATGCGCTGCGGGATCCATCGCGGCCGCTGCGATCGCCCGCGCGACATCGACAACCCACACCGGCTGGAACTTCGCCTCGCCCCGCAGCACCGGAACGAACGGCAGGCGCTGCATGGCGGCAAATCGATTGAGAAAGGAGTCTTCCTGCCCGAACACCACCGATGGCCGGACGATCGTCGCGGCCGGGAAAGCCGCACGCACGGCGCTCTCGCCCTGCCCTTTGCTCCGACCATAGGCCGATGGGGATTCGGGATCGGCGCCGATCGCCGATATGTGAACCAGCGTATCGGCGCCCGCGGCCTGCGCGGCAGCCGCGACATTGGCCGCACCCTTGTGTTGAACCGCGTCGAAATCGCCCTTCAGGATGCCGACGAGATTGATGACCGCATCGGCGCCTTCGACCGCTGCCGCAAGCGTGGCCGGCCGAATGACACTGGCCGGCAGGAACTGGGTCTGGCCAAGGCCGCCGAGCGGCTTGAGGAACCATGCGTCGGACGGGTCGCGCTCGGCGATCCGAACGCGGGCGCCGGCCTTCAGCAATTCCTGCGCCACATAGCGGCCGAGGAATCCACCACCGCCGAACAGCGTGACAAGACGGCTCATCGTCATATTCCCTTGATGATCAGATTTGCTCCGCATTGCCTTGCGGGACGGCCGTTGACAAGACGGTTGACAAGCCCTCGACCTCACCGCTATCCGCCCGGCCTCCGCTCCGAATGCCCAGGTGGTGGAATTGGTAGACGCGCTGGCTTCAGGTGCCAGTGGCCGCAAGGCCGTGGAGGTTCGAGTCCTCTCCTGGGCACCACAACTTCTCCTAAGATATTGACTATACTTCGATATCTTAGTTCGAAGAAGTTTCTGGCCCACCTTTTGGTCCACCTTTGCCGATCAGGTGATTTCGTATCCGGAATCAGTTATCAGATGCCAGATGCACAAAACTCCGGAGATCACGCGGCTAATCCACGAGAACTTCTGGATCGTGCTGTCCTTTGCGCTCGCACAGCCGGCCGCAAAGAAGCTTATGGGCGACCGCTTCTATGGTGAATGGCAATACCTTCACCAGACGATCGACGAATACGCCGAGAGGCGCGCCGATCGCGCCTTGCTTGAACTGGGCGTACAGTTGCGAGTGCTCGACGACGCATACCAACTCAATGCCGACTATCTTAGCCAGACACCGCAAACGCCATTCGGGACAGTGACGCAGAAGGATGGCTCGACCACCGATCTCCGGTTCCGCGACATGACGAACAAGATCGTCCATGCCGCGAGCTTCGAATGGGCACTTGGGTCAGATGATCCGTTCGTGATCTGCCATCCTCATGACCGCGACCGATGGCTTCGCGCCGATGTTCGTCTCCAGGCGCTCATGGCGTTTGTCGGTCAGTTGATGTTGTAACTGTCCCCAGCCTCGCCTCCCCCAGCCCACCTTCTAGTCCACCTTTTGATCCGAGATGTAGTAAGCAGGCAGGAAGAGGTATGAGCTAACCCCCTGACCCTACTTCAGTAACTTAGGGTCAGCATGGCACGATATGAGCAGGTTCAGGGGTCCAAATTTGCGCCTCTCCTGGGCACCATTTTGTTCTTCCGGGGGCACCTGGAATCGCTCAGCAAGTGGCTGATTTTCCAGCATTTTCTTAGAGAGAATCGCCGATTGGAACCCGGGCTCATCCGCCCGGAACCATCGGCATACCATCAGCTTTGATGGTGTTTTTGGTGGGAGCGGCCGTGCCATGCGGCCCGCCGGAACGCCTGGTTCAGCACATGCCGCCGTTGGCGCGAATGACCTGGCCGTTGATCCAGCCGCCTTCCTGACCCGCGAGGAAGGTGACGACGCGCCGCGTTGACGGTGACCGAGCGGCCACGCAGCTCTTGCGCCAGAACCTGCGTGAGGCTTTCGACCGCCGCCTTGGTGGCGATATAGACGCCGTAGGTGGGCAGGCACACCCCGACCAAGCTGGTCGAGACATTGATGATCCGGCCGCCCTTGCGCACGCGCCGGGCCGCCTCGCGGCATATGTTGAAGGTGCCCTTCAGGTTGATGGCAATGCTCTGGTCGAAGGTGGCATCATATGGCGCGCCGGAAAGACCGGAAGAGGTGGCGCATGGCCACCAGGCTTTGTTGATCCGCAACGATGCGACCGGGCGGCCTTTTGAGTGGGAGTTCCAGCGGGGGGAGGAAAGGGTCCCGGTTGCCCCCAGCGGCAGGCTGCTTGTGAATGACACAGGGTCTTTGCTGGGCGCATGCCTGGGGGGCGCCGGCATTGCGCAATAGGTCTGTGCGCGCCCGATCATTGCCGAGGGGCGGCTTATCCACCTCTTGCCAGAATGGTCGGATGAGACCTTCCCGCTCTATGCCTATCACCACGGCGCCAGTATCATGCCGGCAAAAATCACGGCTTTCCTCGATTTCGTGCGTGAAATTGCGCGGTAACACCTTGAATGCCGCCGCCAGCGCTGTTGATCAGCGATTAGAAATCAATGACTTGCTGTCCGATCATCCGCCAGCAAAGGTATACTGTCCACTATGTCGTCGGAAAACGTGTCAAGCACGTCTCGTATCGCCCGCAACTCGTAAATCGCCAGGCGAAAATTTATATTACCTAAGCTGTTACGAAACATCAGACGTCTCGTTTCCCAATGAGCGACACCTTCGGCCGTAAGCTTAATGATGTAGCCCCGCTTGTCCGCCGCGTTCGGCTCAAGGGTCACCCAACCGCGATCCTCGAACTGCCGGGCCAGCTTCACCACGAACTGGCGCGATACCCTGCGAAAGCGCGCGATTTCCGTGATGCTATGCGGTCCGTGCAGATAGAGGAGGTTCAGGACCTCGGTCACATTGCTTCCATACTCATGGAAAAATCCTACGTGGTCGCCGAAATCCTTGAGCGCGAAATAGGCGCGGCTGATCGAGCGGGTCAGTTCAACCAGCTCATCCGCGATTTCGTCATCAGGCGATCGCTCGCTCATGCATGCTCCACAGCCTCATCAAATGCCTAGCCGATGACGCGCGTCGCCGTTGTCGGCAAGCCCAAATCGCGCAAAGGAGTTGACAACCTGGTTGTCATATGAGAGACGACAGGCACTAGTTTATAGCATTAGGTATAGGAGAAGGGTCTTGGCCAAAGTGGGCACGTCGCGTCCCGTCGATCCGTCGCGTTTTCCCGAACATCCGGAGGAAATGGTTTGGCAAAAGAGCGCTACCAGCCTCACCATGGACCCTAAGGAAGTTGAGCGGATCCAGCTCGCAGGTCTGCGCAAGCGATTCGCCGAGTTGCGGCCGAAGATCCCGGCGCTCGACAGCCTGGCGACCGAGCAGGGCATCGATCAGATCGAGACGCTGAACGACGCGGCGGCGCTGCTGTTCAAGCATTCGATCTACAAATCCTATCCTATGTCGCTGATCGAGAAGAATCGCTTCGACCGGCTCACCGCCTGGCTGGCCAAGCTCACGACGTGCGACCTGTCGGGCGTGAAGACGGAGGGGGTCGAGTCGATCGACGACTGGCTCGACGCCGTGCGGCGCGACGCGGGCGTGCGCGTCATGCATACGACCGGCACCAGCGGAAAGCTGTCCTTCCTTCCCCGCGGTCCGGCGGAAGCTGCGCGGCAGGTCCGCTACACCTATCTGCCGATCACGCGGGACGGTGAGGAAGACCCCGCCGATCTGGACCAGATGCCGATGATCCTGATCGGCTATCGCCACATGTACAACGCCTATGGCGCGATGATCGATTCGATCGTGGACGAACTCTACGATGGTGACGAATCGATGCTGAACCCGCTCTATCCGGGGCGGATGAGCGCCGACATGGTGTCGCTCGGCGGTCGTCTTTCGGCGGCCGAAGACCGGGGCGACCGCTCCACCATCTCGCCCTCGCTCCTCGCCCGGCGCGAGAAGTTCATCGAGGACCAGAAGCAGGCGCCCGCCCAGCGCAGGGCGTTCTACGACAAGGTCTTTGACACGCTGCGCGGCAAGCGCATCATGATGGCCGCCAACTGGATCATGCTCTACGAGATGATGGAGGCCGGGCGTGAGCGTGGACTGACCGCTGTTTTCGCGCCAGAAAGCCGCATCACCGTTTCTGGCGGCACCAAGGGCAAGACGCTGCCGGAAGGCTATCAGGAGGAAATCCGCGAGTTCCTCGGCGTGCCGCGTTTCTTCGAAGGCTATGGCATGAGCGAGATGTCGACGCTGATGCCACAATGTTCAGAGGGCAAGTTCCACGCGCTGCCGTGGATGATCGTCTACCTGCTCGATCCCGAGACGGGTCAGCCCTTCCCGCGTAACGGCACTCACACCGGCCGTTTTGGGGTGATTGATCTGGCGCAGGAAAGCCGCTGGGGCGGCGTGCTGAGTGGCGATGAGGTGACGATGACGTTCGGCCCCTGCAAATGCGGCAAGTCCGGCCCCTTCATCGAGCCGATGATCCGCCGCTTCAGCGAAAAGGAAGGCGGCGACGACAAGATTACCTGCGCCGGCGCGCCCGAAGCGCATGACAAGGCCCTGGCCTTCCTGACCGAGATGGAGTGAGCATATCATGACTGCTACCGGCTATAGTGTGCCGCTTATCATCCGCGGTGAAGTGATCGAGGACGGCGACGTAGAACATGGCGGTCGTGGCGGCGACATAAGCTTCCGCTCGCCTGACGTTCGGCGCTATATCGACCGACTCCCGCTCCGCTCGCCCGGCGCAATGGCGGATCTCTACCGTTTGAGCATGGAGGAGATCCTCGATTTTCTCGGCGCACTCGGCCAGCGGCTGACCTTGGGGCAAAATCGCTGGGTGCAACAGGCGTTCGACATCTCGTGCCGCACCTCGGGACTGGGCGCGGATATCCTGCGAAACATGTATGAAAATATGGGCAGTCTGCTCAATCGCGATTCATTGCGCGAAGTAGCGGAACGGACGATCGGCATCCCCCATCTGGAAGGCTGGGTGGAGACCCGGCTGGATAGCGGTCAACTCGCACGCATCCGTGCCTTTGGCTCGCGCAGCGTGCACATCGTCGCCGGCAACGCGCCGGGCACTTCCGTCACGACGATCGCCCGCAATGCGCTCACGCGCGGTGATGCGATCATCAAGACGCCCAGCAACGACCCGCTGACCGCGTCGGCCGTCGCCCGCACGATGATTGAAATGGCGCCAGATCATCCGCTCACCAAGCATATCAGCGTGGCCTACTGGAAGGGCGGCGACACCGAGGTTGAGGAAGATCTTTACCAGTCCGCCAACATCGAGAAGATCGTCGCCTGGGGGGGCATGGCGTCGATCAAGCATATCGCCAAATATATCGGACCGGGTGTCGAGCTCGTCTCGCTCGATCCCAAGCTGAGCTCAACCATCATCGGGCGTGAGGCATTCGCAGACGAGGCAACTGAAGCGGCGGTAGCCCAGTTGCTGGCGATCGATGCCGGCGGGCTGAACCAAGAAGCATGCGTCAATGCTCGGGTCGTCTATGTGCAGTCCGGCACCGATGCGGCCGGCATCGCCCGGCTGAACCGCTTCGGCGAACGGCTATACGAAACTGTGCAGGCGCTTCCGTCGACGTTGAGCAGTCCGGCAGTGCGCATCGATGCCGCGCTGGCGGATGAGATCGAAGCGCTGAAACTTGGCGGCGACGAATGGTATAAGGTCATCGGCGGCGGACGGAACGGCGCGGTAATAGTGTCGCAGGACAGTGAGCCGGTGGATTTCGCGCGCATGCTTGCAAACCGCGTCATCAACCTTGTGCCGGTGGATGATGTCGACACGCCGGTTCGCGCGGTAACGAGCTATACCCAGACGATCGGCATCTACCCCGAAAGCTTGAAGCGCGAACTACGAGACCGACTGGCGCTGCAGGGCGCACAGCGGCTCGTGACGCTTGGCAGCGCATTGGGCATGGCGAACCACGGCATTCAGGATGCGATCGAACCGATGCGCCGCATGTGCCGCTGGATCGTCGAAGAGGAGACGGAACTGCCCTCCCCCAAGCAGGCGGCGTGACCGCTAGGCTGACATGGAAAGCGCAGGCGGCAATTGCAGGACAGCAACGGCCGGTAATCACCAAGAACTGAGTGCTTCACAAATGTGCCGGCTTCAGCAAGCCGTATGGGAGAAGAGAGGATGAGCGCAGAAACGAGCGAACTGGCGGACCGGGAAGCTCCTCAGGGTGAGAGAGCGCCGGTTGATGAGCAGCTCCTTGCCATCCAGCCTGACGATCGCGTCACAGCTGCCCTCCTCCAGCCAGGGCTTTCGCTTCGGCAAGCCTATTCGCTCCTTTTCGATGCTTACGCCTCTCATCCCGCGCTGGGCGAGCGGGCCTGGCGCGTGGCGGAGACCAAAGAGGCCACGCGGGTGCGTGAGTACCTCGATGCGTTCTCCACGATCAGTTATGCTGAACTTGGGCAAAGGGTGACGGGGCTTGCCACGGCCTGGCGATGGCACGAAAAGCACCTTGTCCGGCCGGGCGAATTCATTGCGCTGTTCGGGCAACCGGGAGTTGATATAACCACCGGCATACTCGCGGCAATCTTCGCCCAGGCGGTGCACGTTCCCCTTCTGGCGTCACAAGCGGCGGACGACACCCGGACGATTCTGGACGAGGTGGCGCCGGCGGCGATGCTGGTCGACATCCGCGATGTGGAGCGGATGGTCCCCTTCGCCCTGGCCACGCCCTCGCTGCGAAGTTTCGTGGTGCTGTCGGCTGATCCCCGCATCGACGAGGATTCAGCTATTCTTGAGCGCGCACGCAAGGCTCTGGCCGTTGCCAGCCACGCAATCTCGCTCGCCACCATCGACGAACTGATCGCCTTTGGGCGGGAGAGGACATTCGAACCGCTTCCGGCGGATCCTGCAGGTGCGGATGCCATGCTGGCGATCCTCTATACCTCGGGCAGTACGGGCAGGCCCAAGGGCGCGATTTACAGCGAGGCGATCGTGCGCCTGCCGATCCTCCAGGTGGAAAAGGCGCAGGCCAATATCGCGCTTGTTTTCGCGGGAATGAACCACTCCCTCGGTTACTCGCAGGTGTTCCGTACCCTCGCTCAGGGCGGGACCGCGCTCTTTACCCTCAAGAGCGACATGTCTTCACTGTTCGACGACCTACGGATCAGCCGGCCTACCCACCTCAACCTATTCCCGCGCGTGATCGAGCAGATCTATCAGTATTTCCTTGGCGAGGTCCTGCACCGCGTCAGCAGGGGCCAGGATCGGGCCGAAGCGGAGGCCGAAGTTCGCCAGGCCATGGCAAAGACGTTCCTTGGCGACCGCCTGGTCTTTGCCGTGGTCGGCGGCGCCCCGATATCGCGAGAGCTTCGCCAATTCTTCATGGATACGTTCAGCGTTCCGCTATGCGTAGGCTATGGTTCGACCGAAACCTCGGGCGTGACCTTCGACGGCCGGCTCGACCGCCGCTTCGTCACCGATTTCGAGCTGCGCGACGTGCCGGAGCTCGGCTATTCAAACGCCGACCGCCCTTGGCCGCGCGGCGAACTGGCGGTCAAGACGCGCAGCGCCATTCCCGGCTATTACAAGGACGCCAAGGCCACGGCCGGGATCCGCGATGAGAACGGCTGGATCCTGACCGGCGATGTGTTCGAGCTTCGCGACGGCGAGGAACTGGTCTGGATCGACCGGCGGAACAACGTGCTCAAACTTTCACAGGGCGAATATGTCGCGCTGAGCCAGTTGGAGATCGAATACGCCGGGTCGGTTCCCTGGATCAGGCAGATCTACCTCTATGGCACCTCGTTCCGGCCCAATTTGGTCGCAGTGATCGTGCCGGATCGCGAGCTCGCGGCCGAGCGGCTAGGGCATGCCCCTGACGAGATGGAACTGCGCAGCCTGCTTCACGCCGGCCTGGCCGAGGCCGCGCGCAAGGCCGGTCTGCGCAAGTTCGAAATCCCGCGCGACTTCATCATCGAAGATGAACCATTCACCATCGAAAGCGGTCTCCTGTCGACCATTCGCAAACCGCTCAGGGCCGCATTCAACCGCAAGTACCAGGAACGCCTGGAATCGCTCTACGATGGCATTGCGGCGCGACAGCGCGAAGAGGTGCTGATGCTGCGCAACCCGGACTCGGGCCTGACGATCGAGGATCGCATCGCGCTGGCTTTGCGTGCGACCTTGGGGCGTGACGACATCGACCTGTCGGGTGACCCCAGTTTTCTTGACCTTGGCGGCGATTCCTTCGACGCCATCACCCTTTCCATGCTGCTGGAAGATGTCTTCGGAACCGCCATTTCCGCTGGCGCCATCCTCAGCCCGAGTGGCGGCCCGCGGCGCTGGGTCGAAATGCTTCGCGGCGGTCAGGAGCAGCACGGCCTGACCTTCGCCGATGTCCATGGAAAAGATGCGCAGGAACTTGACAGCGCGGACCTCGATCCTGCGCGCCTGCTGCCGGAGGACATGAGCAGGAGCACGAGCCCTGCGGGGGATCCCGCTTTAGCGCGCGTAGTTTTGGTGACCGGCGCCAATGGGTTTCTGGGCCGTTTCGTCACGCTCGAATGGTTGGAGCGGCTCGCCCACGTTGGCGGCAAGGTGATCGCCCTCGTCCGAGGTGCAGACAAGGCGGATGCGCAACGCCGGCTCGAAGATACGTATGGCACGGATGACGCCGAACTCACGAACCGATTCCGCGAGCTTGCGGCCGATCATCTTGAGGTCGTCGCGGCCGATCTCGGTGAGCCGGGCCTCGGCATCGATGCTGCCGTGTTCAACGATCTTGCCCAGCGGGTTGACAGGATCGTCCACGTTGGCGCGCTGGTCAATCACCGGATGTCCTACAAGGACCTGTTCGAACCGAATGTGAAGGGAACTCTTACACTTATCCAGCTGGCGCTCACCGGACGGATGAAACCGATCGACTTCGTCTCCTCCCGGGCGGTTTCGGAATTGCCCGGCGCCAGCGGGATTGAACTGGAAACGGCCGATATACGCACCGCTCTGCCCCGGATTGCGCCCGGCGATGACTATGCTTCCGGCTACGCCGCCAGCAAATGGGCCGGCGAGGTCCTGCTGCGCCATGCGCACGAGCAGTTCGGACTGCCGGTCAATGTGTTCCGGTGCGGGATGCTGATGGCGCATCGCAAATTCGCCGGGCAGATCAACGTCCCGGACCTGTTCATCCGCCTTCTCGGCAGTCTCGTGCTGGCGGGAGTACGCCCTCCTTCATTCTATCGCGATGCAGCCAACCCCTCGGGGTTCGAAGGTCTGCCGGTAGACCATGTCGCCCACGCAATGGTCGATCTCGCACTTACCGGCGAGCAGGGCTATCGCAGCTTCGACGTCGCCCCGACGGTGGAGACCGGATCGGCCTCGCTCGACCACATCGCCGACTGGATCGAATCTGCCGGCTATGCCCTCGATCGGGCAAACAGCCATTCGGAATGGCTGGCGCAGCTTGAAGCACGCTTGGAGCGCCTGCCAACTCAGGCTCGTCAGTCCAGCGTCCTGCCGATCCTCTCTGCCTTCGCCATGCCCATGGCCCGGAACCCGGTCCGTGCGGGAGGTGCCTTCGCCCACGCACTGCGGACCGGCGGCAGCGAAGCG
The DNA here is from genome assembly GCF_056401045.1 of Rhizorhabdus sp. P4_G6. Lineage (NCBI taxonomy): Bacteria > Pseudomonadati > Pseudomonadota > Alphaproteobacteria > Sphingomonadales > Rhizorhabdaceae > Rhizorhabdus > Rhizorhabdus sp. P4_G6. The sequence goes on from NZ_JBFUKC010000016.1 coordinate 44,421, forward strand.
CCGCCGGCTCTGACGGAGGCGTACCTGCACAAGCATCTCACCGACATGCGGCAGCACGGCCTTATCTCACCGGCTTCCAAAGGATGTGTCCAATGACGAATGAAGTAGACGCCATCGTGGTCGGTGCCGGCTTTGCCGGACTGTACATGCTGCACAGCCTGCGGGAGAAGGGCCTTTCGGCCAAGCTGATCGAGACCGGCAAGGACGTGGGCGGCGCATGGTACTGGAACCGCTATCCGGGTTTGGGCTGCGACGTGGAATCGGTCGATTACCAGTATCAGTTTTCTGACGAGATCGAACGCGGGTGGGAATGGCCGGACCGCTATTCCAGAGGACCAGTGATCCAGAAGTATCTGTCCTATGTCGCCGACACACTGGATCTGCGCCGCGACATCCTGTTCGAGACGACAGCCAAGGCGGCTACTTTCGAAGAGGGCACGCAAACCTGGTTGGTCCAGACCGATCGCGACGACACTTTCCGCGCCAGCTACTTCATTCTTGCGGTGGGGCCGCTGACTTCGGTCAATACGCCCTCCTTTGCAGGCATGGAAGAATTCCAGGGCCGGCTGTTCCACACCGCCCGATGGCCAGAAGAGCCGGTCGACTTTGCCGGTCGTCGGGTGGGAATCATCGGCACAGGCTCATCGGGTGTGCAAAGCATCCCGGTCATAGCCCAGCAGGCAGCCAGCCTGACGGTTTTCCAGCGAACCCCGGCTTTCAGCCTGCCGGCCGAAAACCGCTCTCTCTCGGCAGAGGAGATCCAGCAGAAGCACGAGCGATTCGCCAAGGACCGCGAGGTGCGCCGCGCCTCTCCGGGTGGATTGAGCTGGATGCTGAGCTCGCGTAGCGCGCTTGAAGTCAGTGAGGAAGAGCGCGAGGCCGAGTTCGAGCGCTGCTGGACCCTGGGTGGCTTCGCCTTCCTGCAGTCTTTCCGTGACATCTTGCTTAGCCAGGAGGCGAACGATCTTGCCGCCGACTTCGTCAAACGCAAGATCCGGGCCAAGGTGAACGATCCGGAGACTGCCGCTGTCCTGACCTCGCAGACATATCCGATCGGCGCCAAGCGGCCGTGCCTCGACATCAATTACTATGAAACCTTCAATCTGCCGCACGTGAAGCTGGTGGACCTCAGGAAGACTCCGCTTGAACGGTTCTGCGCCGAAGGTATCGCCGCCGGCGGCGAACTCCATGCCTTCGACGACATCGTGCTGGCGACCGGGTTCGACGCCGTGACCGGCGCCGTGCTAAAGCTGCAGATCACAGGCAAGGATGGTCTCTCGTTGCGCGATGTGTGGTCCTCGGGGCCGCAAACCTACCTCGGCGTCGGGATTGCTGGTTTCCCCAACCTGTTCATGATCGACGGCGCGCAGAGCCCATCGATCATGGTCAACGCTCCCTTGGCGATCGAGCAGAACGTCGAATGKGTCAGCGATTGCATCGAACACATGCGCCGGAATGGTTACACCTCGATCGAGGCCACCGAAGAGGCGCAGAGTGACTGGGTGACCCACGTCGGGGAGGTGGCAAATTACACGCTGATGACCAAGGCCGATTCCTGGGCCATGGGTGCCAATATCCCCGGCAAACCGCGGGTCTATTCCTTCTATCTCGCCGGTCTCGATGTCTATCGTAACAAGTGCGCGGCGGTGGCGGCGGGTGGCTACGAAGGTTTCCGCCTGGAGAAGAAGGTGGGCGCGATCGCCGCCTGATGGCTTTACAGGACGCACGGGAAAACGACATGGAGTTCGACTATATCATAGTCGGCGCGGGATCGGCAGGCTGTGTCGTGGCCAACCGTCTCAGTGCGCGAGCGGGCAACCGCGTCCTGCTGATCGAGGCGGGGGGCGATGATCGTCCGTTCCACAATCCCCGGCAATTCGTCCTGAACAGCCTGATCCACATTCCCGCCGGATACCGCTATACGGTGGAGGCCCCGCCGCTTAGCTGGAAATACAACTCGGAGTTGGGCGGGATTAATGCGGGCCGAACTGCGCCGTTTCCGCGCGGGCGCGTGCTCGGCGGCTGCTCTTCCATCAATGGCATGATCTATGTGCGCGGACAGGCGGCAGACTACGACCTTTGGTCGCAGCTTGGCTGCAGCGGATGGGGCTGGAGCGATGTCCTGCCTCTGTTCAAGCGCAGCGAGGATCAATGCCGGGGCGCCGATGACGCCCATGGCGCCGGTGGCCCTCTCACGGTTTCCGACATTCCCCGCGACTTCGTTTCGGATGCCATTCTCACTGCCGCCTCGCAGGCGGGACACAAGCTGATCGATGACTATAATCGGGGTGACCAGGAGGGATTCTCCTATATCCAGGCCACGCAGCGGCGTGGGCGTCGCCGATCGAGCGCGGTCGCCTATCTTCACCCGATCCTCCGCCGCAAGAACCTCAAGGTGGAGACCGATACTTTGGTGACCGGCATCCTCATTGAGGAGGGCCGGGCGAAGGGGGTGCGCGTTCGCAAGGGCGGCAAGACGCGCGAAATCGCCTGCCGGGGCGAAGTCATTCTTTGCGGAGGAGTGGTCAATTCGCCGCATCTGCTTGAACTGTCTGGCATCGGCGATCCTACGATCCTAGGTGCGGCAGGCATTGAGGTGCGTCACCCCCTGGGCGGCGTGGGCAAGAATCTGCAGGACCATTGGTGCACCATGTTGCGGTTCCGCCTGCGGTCGGGCACGCCGTCGATCAACACGGCAGCACGCGGCATCGGACTCATGGGCGCGGTTGCGAAATATCTTGTTGCCAGGAAGGGCGCGTTATCTGCGCCGCCTGCGTCTGTCATGGGATTTGTCCGCAGCGAGCTATCGCTCGACCTGCCGGACATCCAGATCAATACGGTGGCCGCCTCGGCTGATCCCGCCACGGGCGAAATCGATCGCTTTCCCGGAGTCACCATGGCCGCTTGCCAACTGCGTCCGGAAAGCCGCGGTTCGATCCATGTCACCAGCGCCGACGCAGATCGACAGCCGCGCATCCTGCTCAACTTCCTCGATGCAGCCGAGGACCGCCGGAAGATCACCGCGGGCCTTCGCATCTGCTATGAAATGTCCCGCCAGCCCGCGCTTGCATCCATCATAGAAGGAGCCGCCGGCAGCCAACCGGACGACAATGATGAGGCGTCACTGCTCGAACATGCCCGCACCTTCGGCTACGGCATCTTCCACGGCGTGGGCACTTGCGCGATGGGTATTGGCCAGCATGCCGTCGTCGATCCGCGCTTGCGCGTGCGCGGCATCGCCTGCCTGCGGGTGGCGGACGCCTCGATCATGCCGCGCATCGTTTCAGGGAACACCAACGCCGCCGCGATCATGATCGGTGAAAAGGCGGCGGACCTGATCCTGGCCGACGCTTGATCGGATGCGCTGAGCGGACCGCCGTATACCACTAGCCTGCCCGCTGTCCGGAAAGCCATCCTCGACTATCTCGCTCAGCCGCCATCGTTCGTGCTGCACCACCAAATAATCTGCCAAAGTAGTGCTACGCTGAAGCGACATTGACCGGCGATCCTGTGCGCAGCTATGGCAATCTCAAGACGCTCGTTCGAGCATGTCCTTGTAAGCGCGTTACCCATCATCGCCGATCGCGACGGACCGTACCGGCCGCGCTGAAAATCGCACGTGTGATTCGGGGCATTCTCCTAACACAGATCAGTCTGATCGCTCCATCGGCGCGCGCGAACGCTTGGCCGCCGAAAAGGTTCCCTGTAATCTGAGGTTAATAAAACTTTTCCTAGCGACGGGAGGTGAACCACGGGGGAACAATTAGATGAGTAATCCGACGCGCACGGCCGACTTCGTTGGAAGCATCGGCGTTAATGTCCACATGGCATATAATGACGGTAAGTACGCAGATTACAACACAGTCATTTCGGATCTGAAATATTTAGGCATAAATACTGTTAGGGACCATGCTCCTACCGTTTGGTATCAATCAAAAGCCGATAACGCCATGGCGAGTGCTGGCATAAAGTTCGATTTCTCCACAGCCGGAAATCTTTCGCCCAGCTCGTTCGTTTCTGCGGTGACAACATTCGCACAGGCTCATCCAAGGTCGGTCATCGCGCTGGAGGGCCTCAACGAGATCAACAATTGGCCGGTCAGCTATGGGGGCCTGACCGGCACGTCCGGCGCGCTGAGCTATATGGCGGCATGGACCAAGGCACTGGCCGGCAGCGCCACGCTCAGCAGTATCGACACCTATGGCCTGACCGGTGCCAACCTCGTGCAGAACGTCGATTTCGCGAACATGCACGCCTATCCGAAACAGGGTTTCCAGCCGCTCAATACGCTCCTCAACGCTGTCCGGGACCAGACTTCGGCCATGCCGGGCAAGCCGATTGTCCTGACCGAAGCCGGATATTATACGGCGCCGGCCAGTTCGAACTGGGGCGGCGTCGACCAGCCGACCCAGGCGAAGATGACCCTGAACCTGCTGATGGATGCCACCAAGCTGGGCGTCTCCAAGACCTACCTCTACCAGCTGCTGGATGCCTATCCCGATCCTACGAAGTTGAGCATCGACAAGAATGTCGGCCTGTTCGACATCGCAGGCAATCCGAAGCAGGCAGCGACGGCAATCCACAATCTCACGACGATCCTGGCCGACAACGGCGCCAACGCCTCTACCTTCACGACCCATGCATTGTCGTACACGGTGGCGAACCTGCCGGCGGATGGCGCGGTGCTGGCGATGCAGAAGTCGAACGGCAAGACCGACCTGGTGGCCTGGTCGGAGCCGGACATCTGGGACCAGGTCAATCATCATTCACTGACCGCGGCCGCCAAGACCCTTACCTTCGATTTCGGCGGCAATCACGTCAGCATCGCGGTGTTCGATCCGCTGAAGTCGGCGAGCGCGATCGCCACCTATGCGGACGTCACCTCTGTCAAGGTCAACGTCGTAGACCATCCGGTGATCGTCGAAGTGACCGATATCCCCGACACCGGGATGACGACGACTACAACCACGACCGCCGCCACCAGCACGGCCACTACCGCCAGCACCATAATAGCCTCCAGCTATTCGGTCGACACAGCCTCGACAACGCTGCTGGCATCGCTCGACGCCAGCGGAGCGTCCGCGGCCTACGGCACCTTCTTGTCGACGACCCTGTCCACGACCTATCCCGACTACATCGGGGGCGCAGGGCAGGACCAGGTCTACGGCAACAGCATGGCCAATGTGATCGTCGGCGGCGACGGCAACGACATCCTCTACGGCGGCGGCGGCGACGACAAGATCTATGCCGGTGCCGGCAACGACGTGATGGACGGCGGTGACGGCCACAATATCCTCTATGGCAGCACGGGCAACGACAAGATTTACGGCGGCGCGGCCGGCAGCAAGCTGATCGGCGGCAGCGGCAACGACACGATCGTGGGCGGCGCGGGCAGCGACCTGATCGTCGGCGGCAGCGACGCCGATGTGATGACCGGCAACGGCGGCATCGACACCTTCAGCTTCGCCGCGGGACATTCGGCCGGGCTCTCCAGCAACGACTTCGACCGGATCGTCGACTGGCACTCCGACGACCGGCTGAATGTCGGCCTCATCGCCACCTCTGCCAATTATCGCGAATCCACGGCGACCGACCTTGCCGATGCSCGCGCCGATGCGAACGCCCTGTTCGCAGCCGGCACGGTCAAGCTGGCCGCAGCGCAGGTGGGATCGGACGTGTTCATCTTCGCCGAGACCAATTCCGCCCATGCCGGCTATGATCTGTCGTTCGAACTCAACAACACCAGCCTGTCGGCAGTGAGTTACGCCACCTTCATCTGATGGTGCCGGGCCGGGGGTTGCTCAGTGCCCTCGGCCTCGTAATCCTCTCGCGCAATGCCTACACCATGAAGATGATCTTTTTCCGCCGCGCGCTCGCGTCGCTCCTCGCCCTGTTGCTGGCCATCCCCGCTGCTGCGGCGCCGGCGCTTTGGAAGTTCGGCGATGCCGACACGACCATCTATCTGTTCGGCACCATCCATGCGCTGCCGCCCGGCTATAAGTGGCAGGACGCAAGGATCGGCGATGCGCTCGCAAAGGCCGACACGCTCGTCATCGAGACTGTGATAGACAAGGACCCGCAGGCCATCGCCCGGCTGTTCCCGCCGCCGGACCCCAGCCTGCCGCCGATCCTCGAGCGGGTGCCCGCCAAGAGCCGTCCCGCCTTCGTCCGCGCGGTCGCCGGATCGGGGTTGAGCCAGGCGGCGCTCGATCGCATGCCGACATGGCAGGCCGCGTTCATGATGATGGGCGCGATGATGCGGCATCTCGGCATCCAGCGCGATGCCGGGGTCGAAAACAACATTGCTCCCGCCTTCGAAGTGCCTGCCGCTGCCGGCGGCGTGCCTAGGAAGATCGAGGGGTTGGAGACGGCATCCGCCCAGCTCGCCCTGTTCGCCAATCTCTCCGAAGCCGACCAGCGCGAGCTGCTGGCGAGCATCGTCGACGGGCAGAACGACGCCCGCACCGACTATGCGCGCATGCTCCGCGCCTGGGCCAAGGGCGATGAACCGGCGATCGCCAAGGCCTTTGCCGACGACAAGGATCTCACGCCGCATTTGCGCGAGGTGTTGTTGCGACAGCGCAACGCCAACTGGACCCAGTGGCTTAAGGCGCGGCTCGCCACGCCCGGTACCGTCTTTGTCGCGGTCGGCGCAGGACACCTTGCCGGACCGCTCTCGGTGCAGGCGATGCTGGCCGCCGACGGCATCCCGGTGGAGCGCATCGTGGATCAGCGCCGCCGCCATCGCCCAGTGGCGCATCCCAAGGCGGTCGCGGCCCGCTAAGCGGCTGGAAGAGGACTGATCTCCACGCGTGTGTCGCGCAGCTTCGGCGACCCGTCCGCCGTCGCGAATTAGCCTGGCGCGGACTGCGGAACCTTCGCTGCAAAGAGCCGTTGCAATGAGTCGTCAAGCGTCTCGGCCGGCCCTCCGACCTAGCTGCGTATCAACGTCGATCGCGAGACCGATTGTACGCTGGACTGTGTCCGAAGGATAATGAGGCAATGGCATCTTACAGGTTGCAGATCAGGAATATCGCCCATGGGGGGCAGTATATCGACGCCAAGACCGACGCCGAGGCGCTGGCGATATGCCGTCGCGATCTCAAGGGCCATGATTGGGATCTGCGCTGTGGCGCGCGCAGAGTGGCCGCTGCCCGGTCAGGCCAGCATCCGATCTGACGGTGGGCGCCGCCAGGYGGCTCCCCGCAGCGTCAAAGATCGAGATAGCGGCGCAATATGTCGTCCATCTCCTGCGCCGCGGCATTCCAGGAAAACAGCCGTGCCCGCTCCAGGCTCGCCTCGCTCAGCTCCTGCCGCAACGACGGCTCGGACCACAGGCTGATCATCTGTCGGGCAAGGTCTGCCGGGTCGTCGGCGTCGACATAGATCGCGGCCGAACCGCCCACTTCGGGCAAGCTGGTCAGCGCGGTGGTCACCGAGGGCGTGCCGCACGCCATCGCTTCCAGGATCGGCAATCCGAAACCTTCATAACGGCTAGGGTACAGCAATGCACAAGCACCTCCCAGCAGCGCCGGAAGATCGCCGTCGGGCACAAAACCCGCGCGAAGCACGCTCTTGCCCGAGATCTCTTCTTCGCCGCTGCCGGAAAAAATATGCGTCGCGCCGCCCGATCCGAGCAACAGCAGTTGCACGTCCTCGGGAAGGCGCGCGCGGGCGCTTTGCCAGGCTCGCAACACCAGCGGCAGGTTCTTTCGAGGCTCGATCGTGGAGAGCGTGACGAAATATCGCTGCGGCTGGACGCCATATCGTGTCGCGACGCGTGATATCTGCTCGGCGGTGGAAACGCCGAAGCGGGACGAAACCCCATTCGGGACGACATCGATTGCGCCCGGCGCGATGTCGAGCGCCTCGGCAAGGCGGCGGCGTGAATATTGGGAAACGGTCACCACGCGCCTCACCCGGCGTGCCAATCGCGGCCAAAGGAGTCGATAGGTTTGAACGAAAGCGCGAGAAAACCATTCAGGATGGTCGAACACCACGGCGTCGTGAAACGTCACGACCTGTTCGCGAACAGCAAGAGGACCGGTATTGCATGGACTCCAGAGCGGCTTGCCATGACTGAGCAGTGGCAGCATCGTCTGCTCCCACAGATGGCCGCGCATGCCCGTCGCATGCCGCGTCGGGACATGTTCGACGGTGCGAACACCCAGCCGCTCGATCAATTCCGAGGCGACGCGTTGCACGCCGGTTTGCGGCCCGCGCCTGAAACGCCCGTTAATTCCGAGGCTTGTCATCCCGCTCGTCCTTCCGATCGCCCGCGCAGCGGCCAAAGACGAATAGCGTTTGACCTCATCGTTCGCTACCCGGTAGGCCTGCTGCAGTGCAAGATCAGGAGCGCTCGGTGACGGTCGATCTACCGAAAGACTTCGCTTCTCATATGTCGAATGCCTTCATCCACCCCGATGCGGTCGAGCGGCTTCGGGCACCCTTCGCCAGTCTCGCCGACGCCCTCCTGAAGGCTTCTGCGGGACGCGACGTCTATTTCATGCGCAATGACGGGAATTTCGGCGACGCGCTGATCCACCGTGGAACCGAGGTGTTCCTGGAAGATGTCGGCATCCGCTACACGCTGCTCGATATGGCCTCACGCGGGGCGAAAATCCGCGGCATGCTCCGCGGCGCCGCGGACCATCTTCGATCGCGCGACCGCAGGGCGCTGTTCATCTACAGCGGCGGCGGCGGCTGGGCGGATGTCTGCGATGTCGCCCTGAAGAATGTCCGTCGGCAATTCGCCATAACCAGGGACATGTTCGTGCTGCCGAGCACGATCGAGCGCACCCTTCCCGACCCTTCCCTGCCACTCTTCGTCCGCGACCTGTATCAGAGCCACCGCAATCTGCCGGCGGCGCCGTTCTGCCATGACATGGCCTTCTACCTGGCGCTGGTCGATCCGGACCGGCTGCTCGCGGATCGCAAGCCGCCAACGAAGCGCCTCGGCCTCGTCTTCCGCACCGACAACGAGGCGCGCATCTCGTCGGCGGTCCGGCACCCCGACAATGTCGACATCAGCGCACTCGGCACCACAGGAAGCCCGATCGAAGAGTTCCTGCGCCATCTGGACCAATATGAGCATGTCGTGACCGATCGGCTCCACGCGGCGATCGGCGCGGCGCTGCTCGGCAAGCGTGTGTCGATCGTCACCGGCTCCTATTTCAAGATCGAGGCGATCTACCGATCCTCGATCGAGAATATCTTCCGGAACTGCACGCTGGTGAGCGACGAGGAAGCCGCCGCCCTGATGGAGCAGATGCATGACTGACGCCGATAAACGGCCCGCATTCTCACTCGTCGTCTCGACATTGGGCCGGTGCGAGACAATCCTCGCCCTGCTCGCAAGCCTGCAGGCGCAAAGCTTCCAGGATTTCGAGGTTATCATCATCGATCAGAATGATGACGACCGTCTGGAGGCCGCGCTGGCCGGCAGCCGTTCCAGCCTCAACCTTCGCCACATCCGGACACCGGGTGAGCGGGGCCTGAGCCGCGGACGGAATCGCGGGTGGCGTGCCGCGACCGGCGATCTCGTGCTCTTCCCCGACGACGATTGCTGGTATCCGGCCGACTTCCTGTCGCGGATCGCCGCTTCGATGGCGTCTCCCCACATCGATGTGCTGGCAGGGCGGGCGGCCGATGAAGACGGGCGCAGCATCAACGGGCGATATGCGACCACGCGCCAGGAGATCACGCGGGCCAATATCTGGACCACGCAGATCGAATGGGTGGTCACCTTCCGCCGCGCTGTCCTGGAACAGGTCGGCGGCTATGACGAGGATATCGGCGTCGGCGCGTCCTCGGCCTGGCAGTCCGGCGAGGGGCAGGACATCATGCTGCGCGTGCTGGCAGCTGGCTTTCGATGCGTGTTCGATCCCTCGATCGTCGGCCATCACGCCGAGTTGAACGTCACCGAACCGGATCGGGCGATGTGCAACAAGGGCCGGCAATATGGGCGGGGCATGGGCCATGTGCTCCGCAAGCACCGCTTTGGACTGCTTTCGAAGATGAACTGGCTGATGCGTCCCTTGGCGGGCGCAATCCTGTACCTGCCGCGCAACGCCCGGCGGTCGCATTATTACGCGTCGGTCTGTATCGGCAGAGTGGAGGGAATTGTCGGCAAGACCTACTGCCAATAGGCCTCGAACCCTTCCCTCAGGCTTTGCGTGTACCAGCGCCGTCCGGCGCCGCGTACAGAGCGCTCGCCCGAGTATGCAGCTCGGAGATCTGAGCGACTGTCAGACACACGCGCTCGGATTGCCCATTCTCGAGCGCCTCGGTCAGCACGAACATGCCATCGCCCATATGGTCGGCGATTATGGCGGGCGCATCCGAGTCGAAATGGTCCACGAGATCGAAGCTGGTTTCGGTCATAAGAGTTCCCCCGGAGTCGCGAACGCCCCCGGTCCGCTCGATCCCGCATAATCACCAGCGCGATGATTGAAAATAGGGTAGTGAAAATGAATAGATCCGCGGTCCCGGAATAGCACAATGCGCGGCCTCATCTATAACGCCTCTTCAAGCCAAGCACCCCGCCCCGAAGATTCTCGTGATGCCTATTCAGAAAAAAGGATAGAAAATCGAAACACAGGCGAAACAATTCGCAAATCCCTCCACCCGCGACTTCCCAAGCTCCGCTCATCGGGCCGCCGTAAAGCTATCGTCGAGGAACCCCAGTAGCGCAGCCCATGATTGCCGCTCGGCCAGCGGATCATAGGCCATCCGCGGATCACCAATGGCATCGACGGCTTCATTGGTGAAGCTGTGCAGGGCACGACCATATATGATGAGCTGCCAGTCGGCCGCCGCTGCCGTCATCTCGGTCTGGAAGGTGGCGACATCCTCGGGCGGCACCAGAGGATCGAGCGCTCCTGTGCAGGCCAGGATCCGCGCTGTGATGCCGCCTGCTGCTGCCGGCGAGTCGGTGGTCAGCAGTCCATGGAAACTCGCGACGGCGCGCAGCGGCGCGCCCGAGCGGGCGAGTTCGAGCACCGCAAGCCCGCCGAAGCAATAGCCGATCGCCGCGATGCAATCGGGAGGCAGATCGCTGACATCTGCCAGCGCATCGACGCCCGCCCGGATCCGGCGCAGCAGCAGTGCCGGATCGGCGCGGAAGCGCGCCATGGCCGGCGCGATTTCAGCGTCATCGAGCACCCGCCCGCCGCCATGCAGATCGGCGGCCGCGGCCATATAGCCCAAGCCGGACAGCATGGCGCAGCGCCGCCGCACATTGCCGCCGATTCCGTCGGCCTCGTGGACGACGAGGACCGCACGGCCATTGGCCGCACCGGCAGGCCTGTAAAGCTCCCCGAGCAATTCGGTCTCGTCATCGCAATAGGCGAAAGCCTCGATCGTCATCGGGTCGCACTCCCATCATCGTCGCTAACGCGCGGCCTGCGAGGCGCTCAACGTCCGCGCCGGCGGTTATGTCCCCCGCGCGCACGACCGTGCCGCAGGACTTAACGGACGAACGTGTCGGTGCGACCAACGAGGATGCAACGCGTGCTGCCCTGCCTGTCGCAACGACGGACGATCATGTGGAACCAGATATGGAACCGGCTGTTCTACCCTAGCCGATGCAAGCGCCCCCGCTCTTCGGTGCCGGACCCATCGGCATCCCCCCCGTTGCCGATGGGTCCAACTTGATGCGTGAACGATCGCGGGTTTCCTGACGGCGACGGGCTGTCGGGCAAGCAATCTGACAACCTGGAGAGGTTCAGGGAAGATTCGCAGATGCTTGACTATGAATATTATGCGAGCCGCGCCGAGGTCGAACTGAGACTTGCGATATCGGCGGCCCATCCGGCTGCAGCGCGCGCGCATTACCACCTCGCCGGCTATTACCTCGACAAAGCCTATAGCGAACGGCCGCAGCGGGATCAGTGCCCGCCTGCACATACAATTTTTACTTAGGTAAAAACCGCTAATGGCTTTTAACGCCGGATTAACCTTTTACCTTCATTAACGACGTGGTTAATCACTGGTTCACGGGCGGCACGGGGCACGTCGTTCCCCCGCCAACGCTAGAGCAGGAACAGTCGCATGCGGGTATTGTTGATCGAGGATGACCCCACCACTGCCAAGAGCATCGAGCTCATGCTCGGATCGGAAGGGTTCAACGTCTACACGACCGATCTTGGCGAGGAAGGCCTCGATCTGGGCAAGCTCTATGATTACGATATCATCGCGCTCGACCTGAACCTGCCCGATATGCACGGCTATGACGTGCTCAAGAAGCTCCGCACCGCCAAGGTCCAGACGCCGGTGATGATCCTGTCAGGCATCGGCGAGATGGACTCGAAGGTCCGCGCGCTCGGCTTCGGCGCCGACGATTATGTCACCAAGCCTTTCCACCGCGAGGAACTGGTCGCCCGCATTCATGCGATCGTCCGGCGCTCGAAGGGGCACAGCCAGTCAGTCATCCGCACCGGCAAGCTGGCGGTCAATCTCGATGCCAAGACGGTCGAGGTCGACAGCGCCCGCGTGCACCTGACCGGCAAGGAATATGCGATGCTTGAGCTGCTGTCGCTGCGCAAGGGCACCACGCTGACCAAGGAAATGTTCCTCAATCATCTCTACGGCGGGATGGACGAGCCCGAGCTCAAGATCATCGACGTCTTCATCTGCAAGCTGCGCAAGAAGCTGAGCCTGGCCTGCGGCGGCGACAATTATATCGAAACAGTCTGGGGTCGCGGCTATGTTCTGCGCGATCCTGAAGAGGGTCAGGTCGCGGCCTGAACCCACGAGTTTGCTACAGGGGCAAGGCGAGGCCGCGTTCCGCAAGGAGCGCGGCCTTTTCGCTTTTTTTCATCAAACAGCGCGTCAGCCGAGGGTGAGGTAGATTTCCGCCTCGATCACCCAATCCGCGCCGACCCTCCGCCATTTCGCGCTATAGTCTCCCGATGCCAGGGGCTGGCCGGTTGCAGCGGCGACACGCTCCCACCGGCCGTGTTCGAGTGCGATCGGCTCGACGGCGGACACCACGATCCTGTCCGGCCTCCGGGTGTAGATGGCGCGCTCCGGCGCGGCGAATTCGCGCTTCCACGCCATCAACTGCGCCTTGCGCCCGGAGAGCAGCGCGCTGTCGGTGCCAGCGACGAGGATGACGCTCGGCGCAAGGAACGGCCCGATGGCATTGAGGTCGGCTTCGGCCAGCGCACGGTTGAAGGCGGCGCGACGCAGGCGGATGGCAAGATCGGTCGGAGGAGACATTCGGGGCTTTCGGCGGAGGGGATGGACGACCCTGATCTATCATAGCACAACGGCTCAATGCGCTACCGTTCCGACCGTCTCGACATAACCGGCGACGGGATGCCACCCTCGGCCAATTCTGGCGGGTGGCGGACGATCGGCGGGCGCGTCGCGGCCGAATGGCTTGTGCTGGCGCTGGTAGCGAGCATGCTGGTGGCGGCGCTCGTGCTCGGGCGGCTCACCGAACGCCTCGACTATATCGTCTACGACCATGCGCTGGCATCGGCCGAGCGCGCCCCGCCCGACGACATCGTGATCGTCGCCATCGACAATCGCAGCCTGGAGGAGATCGGGCGCTGGCCCTGGCCGCGCCACATCCACGCCCAGTTGCTGGACCGCCTCGCCGAGGCGCGTCCGCGCGCCATCGGCTATGACGTGCTGTTCGTCGATCCGAGCCCCGACGATGCGATGTTCGCCGCAGCGGTACGGCGCAATCGCACCTATCTGCCGCTGGTGATCGACGTCCCCGGCAGCAACGGGGCGGCCTATGACATTGCCACGCCTTCGGGTCCACTGACCGCCGCCGCCGCCGCGATCGCGCAGGTAAATCTTCACTTCGACGGCGACCGCGTCGTCCGCAAAGTCTATCTCGAGGAAGGCGGCGGCGGCCGGTCGTGGCTCCAGCTTGGCGCCGTCATGGCCGGTCTCCGGGCGGAGGGCGGCGGCGGAGCCGGCCCGGCCGGATTGCACCAGGCTCGGCCGGTACTGATCCCCTATGGCGGCACGACCGGCCACGTCCCGTCGATCTCCTTCGTCGACCTGCTCGACGGGCGGGTGCCGCCCGAGCTGCTGGCGGGCCGCCATATCCTGATCGGCGCGACCGCCGACGGCCTGGGCGACAGCTACGCCACCCCCACCTCCGGCGCTACCAGCCAGATGTCCGGCGTAGAGATCCAGGCGCATCTGCTCGACACACTGCTGCGCGGCGACGCGATCACTCCGGCCTCGCCAGGCTGGCAGCTCGGCCTTGCACTCGGGGGAATCTGGATCGTAGCCTTTGGTCTGCTGCGGCTGCGGTCGCGCGGTAGCGCCCTCCTTGCCGTCGCCGTCGCGCTGTCCATCGTCGGCCTGAGCTTTGGCCTGTTTCGCTTCGCCAATATCTGGTTGCCACCGATCTCCGCGCTCCTCGGGCTGCTGTTCGTCGTTTCGGTCGCGGCTTGGCGCGAACGCATGCGGCTCCGCCAAACCCTTCTGCGCGAGCGGATCGCCGCGGCTGCGACCGAGGGCGAGTTACAGGCGGCGCGAAGCATCCAGCTCGGCATGCTGCCGCCGCGCTCCGATCTTTCAGGTTTCGATCCGCGCGTCGACATCGACGCCCTGCTCGAGCCGGCCCGGTCGATCGGAGGGGATCTCTACGACGTGATCCGCATCGATGCCGACCGGATCGCCTTCCTCGTGGGGGATGTGACCGGCAAGGGCGTGCCTGCCGCACTGTTCATGGCGCTGTCGAAGGCGCTCGCGAAGAGCGTGTTGCTGCGCGGTGTGCCGAACCTCGCGGATGCGGCCGCCATCCTCAACCAGGAGCTGGCCCGCGACAACGGCGAAGCGATGAATGTGACGATGCTCCTCGGCATCATGGATCTGTCCACCGGCGAACTCGTCCTGACAAGCGCAGGGCATGAGGACCCGCTCCACATCGGCGCCGACGGCCGCGTCGCATCCCACAAGCTCGACGGCGGACCGCCCTTCTGCATCGTCGACTTTCCCTATCCCGAGGAACGGTTCACGCTCCTGCGCGGCGAAACATTGCTGCTGGTGTCGGACGGGGTCAGCGAAGCCCTTGACCGCACGGATGCGCTGTTCGGCCATGAACGGCTGCTCGCCGCGATAGCCGGGCGCCGCAGTGCCAGCGAGATGGTCGAAGCGGTGCGCGACGCGGTGCGGGTCTTCGAGAACGGCACCGATCCGACCGACGACCTGACAGTAATGGCTGTGCGCTATCTAGGCTAGGTGTACGTCCATCTCCTATGCGGGTTGTTCCTGGGTAGACTGACGATCAGAGCTCACCAAAAATATGAGGTGTTACACGTTGCGGCCGGAGCTAACTTCCGGTCGCTCAACTTGCGGCTAGAGGAGTTGCCGGCATGGTTTCACCTTACTCGCTCTTATGTATCAGCGAGGCATCCGAACGTTTTCGACTCAATCCGGGCATAGACGAGATAGTCAACGCGTCGATGCGATGGAACCACAGTGTCGGCATCACGGGTGTCCTTATCTACAGCGGCGGATACTTCTCGCAATATCTCGAAGGAATGCAGGAGGACGTCGATGCGCTCATCGATAGGATCCGTGCGGATCCGCGGCATCATTCGCTGGAGATCATGGACACACCCTGCCGAGGCGAGCGTTTATGTTCCGAGTGGAGCCTTGCTTATGCCGGTGACGCAGGCTTCGTACGGAAGGAGATGATCCGCCTGTCGGCCGCCGCGCGGAGCGTAAGTCTCAGGAGAAGAGCATCGACGCGGATGCTCGGCCTGATGCAGGACTTCATCACGATGCGCGGGACGCGCGGCCCAACTATTCATTGAGGCCCTAACTATTATCGGCGAAGTAGTGCTATCGCACGGTACTTCCGCGGAGAAATGTCCAGCTAGATCGCTGCTACTTCCAGGACTTCGATCGCATCCGCCTTCCCGCCGAAATCCGCGAAGTCCCCTTCGCCGGCTCCGATCAGCGCGCGCGCCAGCGGTGATGCGTAGGAGACCAGTCCAGCCGCCGGGTCGGCCTCGTCGTCGCCGACGATCGACATCTCCGCCTCCTTGCCGCGCAGGCGGTACCGCACGCGTGTCCCGAACGCCGCCACATCCCCATCGGCCGCAGGCTGAATCTCCATGGTCGCGCGGCGCGTATGCCAATAGCGCAGGTCGCGCTTATGCGCCTTGAGCTCGTCCTCCGCGGCGCCTGCGGCTGTCGCGGCGTCGATGGCTGCTTCAATCTCGGCGATGCGCGCCTCGATCAGCTTCGCGCCGCGTTCGGTGACGAGATTAGGGCCGGGCGGGATGGGCAGCTCGAACTTGGGTTCGAGATGTTCCTCGTCGCTCTCACGGCGGAACGCGACGCTCATGCCGGAACGATCGAGACTGGGTCGGTGACGATCGAAACGCCGTCGCCCCCGCTGGCGACGTGACGGCGGACGCCGACCCGTTTCAGAAGCAGCCACAGCGCCTCGACATGGATGCCGGCGACGACCTTCAGCGTCAGCAGCGGGTGGCGCAGGAAGGCGGTGGCAAGCGCGCCGTCGCTCAACTCCCGGCGCCTGCCCGAGAATGCGGCCACGATCAGCGGGCCTTTGGCGTCGCCACCGGCGACGACCACCCGCGTCTTCTCCATCGGCGGCTCGACGGTGAAATCATAGCGCATGTCCATGTCCATGAAGGGTGAGACGTAAAGGCGCTTGTCGCAGGCCTGGCGGATGGTCGGCGCACGCGCCTGCCCCTCCGCCACGGGGATCACATAGCTGTGCCGTTCCTTGAAGGTGTTGGTGACCTCATAGATGATCGTCGCGAGGCCGCCGTCGCGGCGGTGGCAGAACCACACCGAAATCGGGTTGAAAACATGGCCCAGCATACGCGGCATGGTGAGCAAACGGATCGGCCCGCCGTCCGGTTCCTGCCCCGCCCGCGCCATCAACGCCTCGACCTGCGGGCGCAGCGGCTTTCCGCTACGGTCTGCGAAGTCCTTGTCGTGGAAGGAGAAGAGGTTGAAGCGATTCCGCGAGAATAGCCGCAGCCGGCCTGCCATCGCGTCGATCTCGTCGAGATCGAACAGGCACTGGAAGACGCGATAGCGCAGCCGGTGGGCCCGCGGTCGAAAGCGCTGGTGAAAGACTTCGCCGGCGTAGATCGCGGATTTCACGCCGCTGCTTCGCGCGTCGGCGCGAGCTCCATCGCCAGCCGGCCATTGGGCTCCTCGACCGTCCAGGGCCGCGCGGCACCAAGCATCTCGGCGACGGCGAGCCCCGACTGCAACCCGTCTTCATGGAAGCCCGCGCCGAGGTGCGCGCCGCAATAAAAGGTGTTGCGCTGGCCTTGAATCGCCCAGATCTGCCGCTGCGCGTCGAGCGCGGCATGATCGAAGATCGGATGCTCGAAGCTGGCGCGATCGATCTCATGCCCCGCGCCGATCGCGCGATTGGGATTGAGCGTGACGACCAGAGGGCGCTTCGTCTCGAAACCCTGCAGGCGGTTCATCCAGTAGCTGACGCAGAGGTCGCCCGTGGCATCGTTCGCATGGCGACGGCCGAAGTAATTCCAGGCCCCCCATAGCGCGCGGCGCTTGGGCATCAGCGCCGGATCGTCGTGCAGCACGGCGAGATTGCTGCTGTAGCGAAACGCGCCGAGCAGTTCGCGCTCCTGCGGGCTGGGATCGGTGAGCATCGTCAGCGCCTGGTTGCCGTGCGCGGCGATCACCACCTCGTCGAAGCGGTCGGGGTTGCCGGCCCGATCGCTGATCATGACCTGCCCGCCCTTGCGTTCGACCTTGGCGACCGGCGTGCCGAGCCGCAGTTCGCCGCCGAACTCCGCCAGGATGCGGTCGACATAGGTGCGGCTGCCGCCGATCACAGTGCGCCATTTCGGACGACGGCCAAGATCGAGCAGGCCGTGATTGTCGCAGAAGCGGACAAACGCCTCCGCCGGATAGTCGAGCAGCAATTGCGCGGGTGCCGACCAGATCGCCGCCGCCATCGGCAGCAGGTGATCGTCGCGAAAGGCGTCGCCGTAGCGGCCCTGCTCCAGCATCTGACCCAGCGTCATTTCGCCGAAGCTGCCCATCTGCGCGCCCGCCTCGCGATAGAAGCGGACAAGGTTGCGCAGCATAGACCAGAAGCGGCGTGAGAACAGGTTCGAAGGCTGGGCGAACAACTGCCAGATGCGATCCCCCGCGGCATATTCGAGCTTGCCGTCGTCGAGCGACACCGCGAAGCTCATGTCGGTGGCGCGCGCCGCAACGCCCAGATGATCGAGCATCGCGATGAGGTTGGGATAGGTGCGGTCGTTGAACACGATGAACCCGGTGTCGACGCCGAGCGAACTGCCGTCTCCCATGTCGACGTCGATCGTGCGGGTATGGCCGCCGGGCCGGGACTCGGCCTCGTACAGCACCACGTCATTCTGCTGGGAAAGCATCCAGGCGGCCGAGAGCCCGGTAATCCCGCTGCCGATAACGGCAATACGCTGGCCCGTGCGGCCTTTCGACATGAACCTGTTCCCCGTCATCGCCCTGCCCCGTCTGCCTCGGCCCAGATACGGCGCCCGGACGGAAGAGGTTGCGCGCTACCCCGCTCCGACTGCTAACCCACGTTATGGAAAGCGCAATCCCGAATCGTCGGGGGACATGCCGCAACGGATTGGCGCGGAGCCCCGTATAGGATTAGGAGAGCGGGCTCGGGGTGTTGTGGGTTCTTTGGGGGGGCATCGAAACAATGGGCGCGATTACCGCCATCACCATCGCATCGCTGATCATGTCGGCAATGATGATGATCGCCTGGGTCGTCCAGAAGGCGACCGCGCAATCCGGTTGGGCCGATGTCTTCTGGTCGTTCGCGATCGGCATCGGCGGGCTGGTCGTGTCGCTGCTGGTGAAGGGCGACGCGCCATTCGAGCGTAACCTCCTGGTGGGCGCGATGGTGGTGTTCTGGTCGATGCGGCTAGGCTTCCACATCCTCGCGCGTACGGCCTCCGCCAGCTACGAGGATCCGCGCTACGCCGATCTCCGCCGCGAGTGGGGCGACAAGTTCCAGCTCCGGCTATTCCTGTTCCTGCAGGTCCAGGCGCTGTGTGGTGTGGGGCTGGTAGTCACCGTCTATGCCGCAGCGCATCGGCCGGGGCCGGTGCTGTCGATCGCCGATTTCGTCGGGCTGGCGCTGCTGATCGTCTCGGTCATCGGCGAAGGCATCGCCGATCGCCAGCTGCGCGCATTTACCGCGGACAGGGCAAATCACGGCAAGGTCTGCGAGACGGGGCTGTGGTCCTGGTCGCGGCACCCCAATTACTTCTTCGAATGGCTTGGCTGGCTGTCTTACCCGGTCATGGCAATCTCGCTGACGGGCGGCTGGTGGCAAGGCTGGCTCGCGCTGATCGGGCCGGCGCTGATGTACTGGCTGCTGGTGCATGTCTCGGGCATTCCGCCGCTCGAGGCGCACATGCTCAGGAGCCGCGGCGAGGCCTTCCGAAATTCGATGGCCCGGACCAGCGCCTTCTTTCCCCTGCCCCCGCGCAAAAGCTGATGGATATATACTGATGGACTTTATCGCCGCCGCCACTGTCGCCGTCGAGCGGCTGCCCCTGCCAGACGCCATCACCTTGGCGGGTGTCGAGTTTCTCGTCGGGCGCACCGGGCGCAAGCTCGCGCGGCAGCCCGACAACAGCGAAGCCTTCGCGCGCACGATGGGCGATTATCCGATCGCGATCCACGCCGACGACGCCAACGCCCAGCATTATGAGGTGCCTGCCGCATTCTTCGACCTCTGCCTGGGCCCGCGCCGCAAATATAGCTGCTGCTATTATGACGGCCCGGGCACGACCATCACGGAGGCCGAGGAAGCCGCGCTCTCCCAGACCGCCGAGCATGCCCAGCTGGCCGACGGCCAACATATCCTCGAGCTCGGCTGCGGCTGGGGCTCGCTTAGCCTCTACATGGCCGCGCGCTACCCAAATGCCCGCATCACCGCGGTTTCGAACTCGCATTCGCAACGCCGGCACATCGAGAAGCTCGCTGCTGCGCAGGGGTCCACCAACCTGAAGGTCGTCACCTGCGACATGAACGACTTCCAGACCGATGCGCTGTTCGATCGCGTCGTCTCCGTCGAGATGTTCGAGCACATGTCGAACTGGGAAGCGTTGCTCACCAAGGTGAGATCTTGGCTGAAGCCCGAAGGCTTTCTGTTCATCCACATCTTCACCCATGACAGGGCAAGCTACCGCTTCGATCATGCCGACAAGGCCGACTGGATCGCGCAGCATTTCTTTACGGGCGGCATCATGCCGAGCCACAGCCTGATCGGCCATTTCCCCAAGCTTTTCACGGTCGAGGAGGAATGGCGCTGGAATGGCGAACATTACGCCCGCACGGCATTCGACTGGCTGGCGCGGTTCGATGCCAACCGATCCGCGATCGCCGCGATCTTCCGCGAAACCTATGGGAAGGATGCCCGGCTGTGGGAGCGCCGCTGGCGGCTGTTCTTCCTCGCGACGGCGGGATTGTTCGGACATAAGGGCGGCGTGCCCTGGGCCGTGAGCCATTACCGGCTGAAGCCGGCGCCCTAGCAGGCCGTTGGCCGAGGAACATTCGCGCCGCCGCAACCTTGCCACTGGATCCGCGTTGGGTCCGACCATGGCAGGAGAAGAGCGATGCGAGTTCCTCACAATGCGTTCGTTGTCATAGCAGACGGCCGCAAGATGCTGTTTTTACGGAACGAAGGCGACACGGAGCATCTCAACCTCCAGGTCGAGCGCAAGGAGATTCACGAGAATCCCAAGGATTCGGATCAGAAGCGGGACGCTTCCGGACGGGCATCATCCACCCAGAGCGGCTCGATGCACGAACGGGGCGGCGGCGCGCAGTTCGCACCGTCCCGCGGGACGATGGGCGAAACCGACTTTCATCAACTCGAGGAAGACCGCTTCGCCGAGGAGATCGCGGAGATGCTCAGGAAGCGGGCCCTTTCGAACAATTTCGAGACGCTGATCATTGCCGCGCCTCCGCGCACCCTCGGCGAGCTTCGCAAACATTACCACAAGGAGGTGAAGGAGCGGCTGGCGGGCGAGATCGACAAGGATCTGACCGGCCATACCGTGCTTCAGATCGAAGAAGCGCTGCTCAGCGCAGCCTGACCACCCTTCACCGCAGAGCCCCTTTTTAGGCTTGGAAATACGGCAGTTCGACGATCACTCGATTGACGGAGGGACCAGCCCTGCGCAGCGTGCCGGCCAGATCGAGCCATCCGGCTTACCAGTCTGCGAAGCGGCTCGAAAATGTTTATTTCCCGAATATTGAACTTCTCCTCCCACGATATGGCAATCGACTTGGGAACGGTGAACACCGTCGTCTACCTGCGTGACAAGGGCATCGTCCTGAACGAAGCCTCGGTGGTGGCGCTTGAGACGCGCAACGGCGTCCAGCGCGTCAGGAGCGTCGGAAACGATGCCAAGCTGATGATGGGCAAGACGCCGGCCGGCATACAGGCGGTTCGTCCGCTGCGCGACGGCGTCATCGCCGATCTCAGCGTGGCAGAGCAGATGATCAAGCATTTCATCGACAAGGCACTGGGAGGCCCAGGCCGATTCCCCCGCCGGCCGAAGATCGTCATCTGCGTACCGTCGGGATCCACGTCGGTCGAACGCCGGGCGATCCGCGATGCCGCCTTCAACGCGGGTGCGTCGAACGTCTTCCTGATCGAGGAGCCCATGGCGGCAGCGATCGGCGCCGGCCTGCCGGTCACCGAACCAACCGGTGCCATGGTCGTCGATATCGGCGGCGGGACGACCGAAGTCGCGATCCTGTCGCTACGCGGGCTGGCCTACAGCACTTCGGTTCGCTTTGGCGGTGACAAGATGGATGACGCCATCTCGTCCTTCGTGCGGCGAAAACATAATCTGATGATCGGCGAGGCCACCGCCGAGCGGGTAAAGCACCGCATCGGCGCGGCCAATGCACCTGAGGGCGAAGGCCCCGAGATGGTCGTGAAAGGGCGCGATCTGGTGACGGGGCGCCCCATCGAGCTGAAGATCACGCAGGCCGAGGTGTCGCTCGCGATCGTCGAGCCCGTCAGCCAGATCGTACGGGCCGTCATGACCGCGCTCGAGAACACCGCTCCCGAGCTCGCAGCCGATATCGTCGATCGGGGAATCGTACTGACCGGCGGCGGTGCGCTGCTCACGCGCATCGATGTCGTCATTGGCCAGACAACAGGCCTGCCCGTCGTGATCGCCGATAATCCCCTGATCTGCGTCGCCATGGGCGCCGGCCAAGCCCTTGAAGAGCCCCGATATGCCGGTGTGCTCGCGGTCTCCTAGCCTCGCAGTGCGGTGTTGCCGGCAATCCTGGGACTGTCGGTCCGCACATAATAAGCGGTGTAGCCGACATGGTCGGACAGCATCGTTCCGTCGAGCTCATGACCGAACGGCACCGCAAGACTGCGCGCGTCGAGGGCATAAGCGAAGCCTGGAATTGAAATCTGCCAATCCCTGCCCCGCTGCGCCGAAAAGCGCGCGTCGGGCGGAATGTCCGCACCGCAGGGCGCCATAGGGGACAGGCACATGCCCAGCGCATCCCGCATCGACCCTTGCGCCGTGCCACTCCCCCAGCGCCGCGCGAACGCCTCGAAATAGGCGCGACGGGTCGGCCGATTGCCCACATTGAAATCCCCCGCCACGATCACCGGCGTGCCCGGCTTCACAGCGTCGCCCAGGAAGCGATCGAGCGCATCGATCTGACCACGATAAGCGTAGAGCGAGCGCGCATCATCGGCACCCGATGCCTTGTGCGAGTTCAGGTGGACATCGACGACGGCAAGCGGTTCCGACAGACCGGGCACCGCTATCATCGCGAGCAACGCGCCCTTGTTGGCCAGGCAATCGAAACCTGCGCAGGCATAGCTCGGAAACGCCATGCGACGAATCGACAGGATCGGATAGTCCGACAATATTTGCAGGCCGCTGCCGACCAGCTTGCCGCTCCGCTCGCCCCTGAAAATGCTTGTCTGCCGCTCAAATTCGCGATCCGCGGGGCGGCTCGCCGGAGCACCAGCCAAGTCCTTGCCCGGACCATCGGCGACATAGCGATAGCCGCTTTGCGGCCCGACAGCCTTGGCCTCGGCGGTGAACGCCTCCTGCAGCGCTACGATATGCGGCTGTTCGCCCTGCATGCGCAGCGTTTCGAGGCGATCCCTGATCCGCGCAAGGGCTGCGTCGCGGCTGAAGCGCACCGGCCAGGGCAGTCCCTCGACATTATAGGTCATCAGCGACAGACGCGGATCCTGTCGAACACTGGGCGCGATGACCGCCGCCGTTCCGTTCGCGGATCTCAGCAGCGCCGGAAACGAGGTGACCGCCACCAATACGAGACCAATTCCCGTCCATCGCAAACTCTTCAATGCCATGATGACGCCACTCCGCTTCGAGCGAGATGACGACACGCCGCGCCGAAAACCGCACTTCAGGGTTGTCTCGCCTGACTCAGCCCGGTCATCCACGGTGCGCGATCTTTTCTTCCTCCTCGATCCGGGTGCCAATGCCACGATGGGCGGGATGGCGGCCACCCGCGCGTCAGGCACCAACGCGGGCTTGGGCGGAGCGAGACTTTATCCCGGTTCGCGGAGCGAATGGATGGCGCCCCTTCCCGCCCGGTCGCCCGGAGCGTGCCCGAAGCGGCCGGTTGAGACCTGCAGCGCTGGCACCTCACATCTCCGAGCCGAGCGCCTCAATGCGCGCCAGCGCAGCTGGCAGCTGACGGATCGCCAGAAGGCAGAAGGCGATGGCAACCAGGTTGATCAGGTTCGTAACAGCCATCGCGTAACGGATCGTCTCCCCCCCGAACAGGGGGGTCATGGCTTGGCTCAGCAGCCCCGTGACGGCCGGCCCGAGCCCGAAGCCGACGAGCGTCGACAGGCCGGCAAGGACGCTGCTCGCACGCCCGCGCATGCGCGGCGGGACAAGTCCCTGTAGAATTCCCCAGGCTGGCCCCAGATGAGCATGGATTCCAAGCGCCCAAAGCATCATCAATCCTACCGCGAGGTAGATGGATGGCGCGAAGACCATCGCGACATTCGCGATGGTGGCGACCACCAGGAGCACCGCGGATACACCGATCCCCCAGCGAGCGTCCCGCCTCGCCATGCGATCGGTCAGTATGCCGCCAACGAAGGTCCCCACCACCCCGCAGGCGATCGCCAGCGCTACGAGGCTCCCGCTTTGTGCGAGAGGGACCTGATGGATGCGGACGAAAAAAGACACGAGCCAGGTCAGCGTCGATGACAGGGTTGCGACCGCAAAGACGCTGAAGCAGATCACATACACGGCCGACCGCTGCGACCATAGAAAGGCGAACGCGAAGCGGGTGGTGGGAGGCTTTTCCGCAGCGGGCGACGCGGCTCGCTCCCGCGCTGGCTCCTTCAGCAGGAAGGGCAAGGCTAGCCCGATAACCACGCTTGCCAGGCCGAAGATCATCAGCGTGGCACGCCAGCCCAGCTGGATGGCAAGGTAACCGCCGCCGAGGAAATCGAGCAACGTGCCAAGCGCCTGGGCGCCGAAATAGAGGCCCATGATCGACGCGCGCTTGTGGGCGGGGAACAGGTCCGAAAAAAGCGACGTTATCGCCGGACTGTTGGGGCCGTGGAAGGATCCAGCGACGATCCGCATGATCACGATACCGGCGATTCCACCCAAACCGCCGAAGGCGGTGGCCAGGCCTGCAATCACGAGGCAAGCCGACAGAATGTTCCGACGGTTGAGGTGGTCGGCAGCAATTCCGCCGGGAAGCGACGCGGCAAGCAGTCCTGCGCCGAACCCAAGATTGGCTAGCATACCCAGCGACCCGTCCGACAGACCGAACTCGGTGCGGATCGGTTCGAGAAGCACCGCCATGATCGAGGTCGTCAAGCTGAGGCCAATACCGATGAGCACGAGCAGGAGGGCAGCGCGCCCCGCGCCCGGCGACGGCGCCGCTTCCAACCGCCCTGGCTGGCGGGCTTCGGCGCCTTTTATATTGCCTGGATCCATTGGACCAATTGCCCCTCACCAAATTTTAAGTGCAGCAACTGCCGTTTCGGTGCGGAGCATGTCTTCCCGCCGGATCACGAGGCCGCTGATCGTCCACGGGAAGGCTATCGGGGAGTGCGCACTCGCGCACTCCCCGATAGGTCAAAACTTGAACGAAGCCTCGATACCGTAGGTGCGGGGATCGCCATAGGTATTGGTAAGCGTACCCAGCGATTCGTAGAGCGACAGGCCCGAGCTGGCATAGGTCTTGTTAGCCAGGTTCTTGCCATAGAGGGCAAGGCCGAAGTTCGAGCCCATGACGTTGTCCCACGACAGGCGGGCGTTCAGCAGGCCCACGCCGGGGATCCGGAGCCCCGGGATCGAGGTCGGGATCAATGGCGCCAGCGCCGTGGCAGGCGTCCGGCCAGCCGCCCTATCCGCTGCTTGCTGGCCCAGGATGATCTGCGCCGGGGTCTGCATCAGCTCGTTGATGAAATAGCCGCTGCGATAGCTGTACGAACCGAAGAACGTCACCTTGCCGATTTGGTCGTCGTCGATCGGCGTATATTTGATGGAGGCGTTGAACTGATGCACAGGCACGCCCGCAAATTTCCGGTCGGTATATTGAACGACCGTCTTGTCCGCCAGGACAGCCGGGAAGTTGGTATATTTCGCATTCACGTAGCTGTAGTTGGCGCTCAGTTCCAGCGACCGGGTCGGAATCAGGGTGGCCTCGGCCTCGATCCCCCAAATCCTCGCCTTCGCCGCATTGATGATCGACGAAGTGACGCTGCCGGTAATCGGATTGATGAGGGTCACGCTGCGCTGGATCGAGTTATACTTCTGCAGATAAGCTGCCAGGTTCGTCCGCAGAAGCATGCCGGCGGGATGCGTGTCCACCTTGAGGCCGGCCTCGAAGTCAGTGACGGTTTCCGGACTGAACGGAAGGCGCTGGACCTTGTCCGACGCCCGGCCATTGAACCCGCCGGTGCGGTAACCGCGGCGGCTCGAGACGTAGAGCAGCTTGTCGGGATCGAGCTTGTAGTCGAGGCTGATGGTCCACGTCGGGCTGGTGAACGTCTTCTCCAGATTGAACGCGCAGCCGTTATAGGGCAGCGCCGGATTGAACGTCAGCGGCACCCCGTTGTCATCCAGGACCTGGCACTTGTTCGGGTTGCCCGCAATCGGCGAAGTGTACTGCACGACCTTCGTCCGGCGCCGGTCAACCGTGAAGCGGAAGCCGGTAGTCAACGAAAGCTTCGGCAGAACTTCGGTCGTCTGCTGCACATAGCCGGAGAACGAGGTGTTGTCCACCACGGGGCCGGTATAGCCAGGTGCGTTCGGATTTAGACCGAAGAACGAGTTCGACAATGAAATGTCGCTACCCTTCTGGTTGAAGAAGTACACACCGGTAATCCAGTTCATCTTGCCGCCCAACGCATTGCCAAGGAACTGCATTTCATCGGTGAACTGTTTGGTATGCGCCGGGTTCTGCACGTAGAACACTGGAAGCGGCGAATCGTCCCCGTCGTAATTGATGTCGTAGTCCATCTTGCGGTAGCCGAAGATGTTCTTGAACTTCACCTCGCCCAGTTCGATCTCGGTCGTGTTGACCAGCAGGGTTGCCCTGCTCCTCTCGTGAATGGGAGAGCTCGCTTCGACTTCACGCACGCTGCGCGCCTGCTGCCGAGCGAGCGCTGTGAGCATCCCCGGGAAGAAGCGGATCGTCGTCGCCGGGCTCACCGCAGTCAGCACGAATGCCGACCCGCCGCCATTGCTGTGGTCATATTCGTAGGTCGTGGTGTTCTTGACGCCCGTGAAGGGCTCCCAGGCGACGATCGCGCGGATCGAATGCTGGTCCGCCGATTCCAGCCGGTGGCCCGCTTCCGTCCCGCCTACGACGACAGCGTAACCGTCGTTCTTGAGGTAGTTGCCCGCAACGCGCACCCGCAGCGTGTCGGATATCGGAAGGTTGAGGTAGCCCTGGACCTGCACTTCGTCGTAGTTGCCGTAGTGCGCGGTGACCCCGGCGCCAAGCTCATCGGTCGGCTTGGCGGTGGTGAACAGCACCGCGCCGCCCGTGCTGTTGCGGCCGAACAGGGTGCCCTGGGGCCCCTTCAGCACCTGGACGTTCTGCAGGTCGAACAGGCCGAGGTTGATGCCCTGGTTCGGCGTCAGCACGACTTCGTCC
The DNA here is from genome assembly GCF_056401045.1 of Rhizorhabdus sp. P4_G6. NCBI lineage: Bacteria > Pseudomonadati > Pseudomonadota > Alphaproteobacteria > Sphingomonadales > Rhizorhabdaceae > Rhizorhabdus > Rhizorhabdus sp. P4_G6. Next base: position 71,568 of record NZ_JBFUKC010000016.1, read on the forward strand.
ATGTAGACCGCGACCGAAGCGTCGGCGACGATCTGCGTATCTTGGGTGCGCTGGCCGCGAAGGCTGATCGATGGCGTGTCGCGACGGCCGGCCGCACCCTGGAACGCCAGCGACGGCGTCGACGCCTGCAGGTCGACGAAGGTGGTGACCGAGCGCTCCTTGAGCGCCTCGCTGCTGAATGCGGTGATCGCGACCGGCACGCTCTGCAGCGACTCTTCACGCCGGCGAGCCGTAACGACRATATCGCCGTCCGCAAATCCCGTCTCTTCGGCTGGCGGCTTGCCAGCCTCGACCTGTGCCTGTGCCGCCATCGGCATCATCACACCAAAGAACGCGACTCCGGACAGTAAGAAAGCCCTATTCATGACAACCCCCTTCGATAGTTTTTGTTGGATAATGGTTTACGCTCACCTTACACTTCATGATAATATCATAACCGATATTATTTTAGTAATGTTGTTTGCAATATTCACTCCAAAGGCTGTAGCGGATTACGAACCTTGTATCGGAGCTCGCTCGGCCTTCCATCGACGCCGACCGGAACCTCGCCGCAAACGGTGATCCGCCGGATCACGCGACGCTGGTCGCCATAATCGCGGATGGCGTAATGCAGCGTCGCGCGCTCATCCCAGATCACGAAATCGCCCTCGCGCCAGCGCCACCGGACGACATTCTCGGGCCGCGTGATCTCGTTCATGAAAACCCTGAAGAGATGCTGTGAATCCTCGCCCGAATATCCGACGAATTTCTGGGCATAGTTGCCCAGCATCAGCGATCGTTCCCCCGTTTCGGGATGGACCCTGACGACCGGGTGCTCGGTCTCGTAAATCGTCGCCGTAAAAGGGTTCTTCATGGCCATGAGGCCAGCTTCATACTCGACGTCCCACCGCGCATTCGTGTGAACCGCACGCAGCCTATCGGCTAGTTCTCGCAGTTGGTCGGGCAATACGGCATAAGCACTGGCGGCATTGGCCCACATCGTATCTCCGCCGAAGTCGGGCACAGTTACGGCGCGCAGAAAAGCCGCCGAAGGAGGAGCATCCTGAAAAGTTTGATCGGTATGCCAAAAATTTGCGAACTCCTTGCGGCGAGAATCCAGTTCGCTGATGTGCGTGCCCGGCTTGTTCGGCGTGGTCGGATGATCATGGATGTCGCCAAACAGCAGGGCAATCCTTTCGTGCATGACGTCATCGATATGACCATGGCTTCGAAAGAAGAGCACCTTATGCCGCCACAGGGCCTGCTTCAGGGCCTCGACCAGGTCCGCCGAGATGTCCGCAGTAAGCTGGAYATCGGCGATCTCCGCTCCAATGTTACCCGCTACCCGCCTGATGCCAAGATTGGCGCCCTTGGCAATGAATTGCGCGTCACCCATGGTCGATCCAATTTATAAAGTATGATTCCCCAAGATCATCCGGTGATTTCCTGAGCATATCGAATATTATTTCGATTTGTTTTGTAGATCGGCAAGCTCATTTCCAAGAACCTGCCAAACGTGGAGACTATCGTTATATTCGCGTGCCTCAACGATCTTCCCATTCCTGATTACGTGCAGGAAATGATAATGATTATTGTATATATTGCCGTTTTTGAGCTTGGCATGTGACGCCGTAGCGGTACAGGCCCGCTCGCCTTCGACGGTGATGATGGGGTCGTCGAAATGGAACCACCCGTCCACGAGCAACGTCCGAAACCACTGAGCGAACTTCATGGTTTCGGCCTTGCCGATCCATCCGCGCCGGGGCGACCAGCTACGGTAATCATCGGCGACGAGCCGGTACATGCCGTCGGTGTCGCCCGCGCTCATGCAATCCCACCATTGCTTGTGAATGGCCCTTGTCTGTTCGGTCACGTCCATCGTCGGATCTCCTGGAAATTCTGCTCGCTCCGCCGGACTCAGGCCTGAGCGGCTGCAGCGCGTTGCGCGCGACGTTCGGTGATTTCCGCCTCGAGCACGCTCCAGACGTGGAGCGAATCGTTATATTCGCGGCTCTCGATGATCTTCCCGTCCCGCACGACGTTCAGAAAATGGTAATGATTGTTGTAAATTCCGCCGTTCTTCAGTTTCGCGTAGGACGACGTCGCAACGCAGGCGCGGGGCCCTTCCACGGTCACAACCGGCTCTTCGAACTTGAACCACCCGTCGACCAGGAGCGTCCGAAACCATTTGGTGAATTCCGATGTCTCCGCCTTGCCGATCCAACCGCGACTGGGCGACCAGCTCCTGAAGTCATCGGCCAACAGGGCCTCCATCGCCTCGGAGTCGCCGCTTGCCAAATAATGCCACCACTGCTGGTTCACTGCCCGCGTTTGTTCCGTGATGTCCATCATCGCTTCCTCTCGTGTGTTCATTGGGCGCCACCACCGATTAAAATCAGGCCGCTCAGCCGGCGCGAGCCGGCGCGAGGCCCTTTCCCGCCACGGCTTCCGTACGGAGGTTTCGAACGATCACCACCGCGCTCGCCAGGACACAGCCGGCGAGGACCATGAGCCCGATATCGTAGCTCCCGGTCTGGCTATAGGCATAGGCGGCGATGACC
>NZ_JBFUKC010000017.1:0-60307 GCF_056401045.1 Rhizorhabdus sp. P4_G6
GGCGGGCCGCGTCTCGCCGCGCGCGGCGGCGGCCGCCGCGCGCTGCTCCATCATTCGCTTGGCGCGCGGGCTGTTGCGCATCGCGTCGATCAACGCCTGCGAGGTCTTGAGGCGCTGGCTGAAGGTCAAGCCCCAGCGGAGCTCGCTGCGATCCTGCCGCGCAAAGTTGATCGGACGGCTGTCGATGCGAACCAGATCGCCATCGACATCGCGGATGAAGCGATCGGGGAAGGCAGCCTCGATCGCGGCAGTGGGTTCGGGAAAGCCGGCGATGGCATTGCGGATGCGACTGTTCACATAGCTGGCAGTGAGGGTGAGATCAGCCTTGAACGGCTTGAGTGTGGCACCGATCTTCATCACCCGGCGCCGATCCGCATCCAGCAGGGGGTTGCCGCCGCCCAGCTGGGCGATGTCGACGGTGGTGCCTCGGACATAATCGAAGGTGCGGACATCGGGCGTCAGCACCACCGGGTTGCCGAGCTGCTGGACGCTCGGCGGGTTGCGGTCCTCGCTCATCGAATAGATCAGCGCGATCCCGGTGCGCGGCGTCCAGTTGGCGCCATAGCCCCAGCTGCCCAGCGTGCCAAAGTCGGAATAGCGATCGAACGCCGCATTCACGTTGAGCGACAGGTCGCCGATCGCGGCGAGCACGCCTTCGCGGCGGCTGGCGACCGGCAGGTCGAAGCTGACCCGGCCGGTGAGATCGCGGCGCGACAGCTCGCTCGACGCGGCTATGCCGGAGCGCACCGATGTCGCGTCGAGGCCCAGCGCGCTCGCGCCCGCCTTGAAGCTGGCATTGATGGGTCCGGCCGGCAGGCTCGCCAGCGGGCCGCTCGCCACCAGCTGGACATTGCCGCTGTCCGATTTCGCCCGGGCGCGATCGATAAAGCGCCCGTCGACGCCGAAGGGATTGAGCGACGGGTTCCCCGCAACCAGGCCAGCCTGCAGATCGGAGACATTGGCCCCGCGATCCGTGCGGGTTCGCGTCACGTCGTGATCGTAATTGCCGGTCAGCGACATGCGCCACTTCACGACGTCCTTGTCGAGCGTGAAGCCCAAATGACCGCTGGTGCCGTCGATCCCCTGGGTCAGCGGGCTTGCGCCCAGATAGCGCCGCAGGGTCACGTCCGAACCGAATGGCGAATAAGGATTGCCGGCGGGCAGTGTAAGGCTCGCGCCGGGCAGGCCGCGCAGGGAATCGCTGTCGGTGACATCGAGCGTCGCGTTGATCGTCGCAGCGACCGTGCCGAAGATGTTGCGCGCATAGACCGAGTTGAGGCTGAGCGTCTTCGTCTCCGGCCGGATCGTCCGATAGCGGCCGATATCGGCGACATTGGCGCGATTGGCCGTCGGCACGAAATCGCCGAGCGATGGCGCCCCGTTGGCGGCACCGGCAGGAACGCCTGCGACCGTCACCGGCGCGCCGGCCAGCGCGCTCAGCGCCGGATCGATCTGTGCGCCCGGCGGGATGCCGACGATGTTGCCGACGGTGTCGAACAACTGGCCGCCGCTGCGCGAGATCAGCTTGCGGTCTTCCTCGCTAATCGCCGCGCTCGCCTGATATTCCAGGTTGACGTTGAGCCGCTGGTCGCGGCGGAGGTGGAGCAGGTTGAGCTCGACCTGGCCGCTATTGCCGCCGCCCTGGGTGGTGGTGGCCCCCTCGATTTCCGCCGTGACCGCCCGGAAGCGGCGGCGCAATACGATATTCACGACGCGCTGATCGGCGCTGTAGCCATATTTGAGCGCGACCTCCTCGGGGAGGATGTCGACCCGCTCGATCGCCTCGGCCGGGATGTCGCGGATCTCCGCGAAGCCCGATATGCGACGGCCGTTGAGCAAGGTGACCGGCTGCTCGCCGCCGCGCCCGCGATCGCTGCGCGTCTGCGGGGCCAGTTCCTGGAGCAGTTCGGCGACCGAACTCACCCCGAGGGCCCGGACATCGCCGCTGTTCAACTGCTGCTCCGGCGCGATGTCGCCGATCACCGCGCCCGGCTGCCGCCGCCCGGTGACGACGATCGTTTCGGATTCGTCATAGTCCTGCGCGTCGTCCTGCGGGACCTGCTCGGTGCGGGCAGCGGGCTCGGCATTCTGGGCGAAGACGGCTCCGCCGCAGAGCGACACACCCGCAAGCAGCAGGCGTGCCACCCCAGCATCCGACCATATCCTTACCCGCACCACGCCACTCCCGCCCGAATCACAGATCGAGCGCTCTTAGCCGAAAATATCGACGGGAGATGTCAGCGCCGAAATTGCGGGTCAGATGACGTGGAACAGCAGCAGCCCAATGACGACGATGCCGGGAACGCCGAGCAACCACAGGATAAGGCCCTTGCCCATTTTCTAACTCCTCGGAGCCGCCGCAACGAAACCGCACGACAGGCTTGTGAAGTGAGAACGACCCTGTTCCGCGACCGTTCCATCTTCCTGTGCGAGGCAGCTTCGGTTACCCCTGTGCCGATAATCGACAAGCGTAAGGGGAAGCGCGGGTGATTTCGACGATCCAGCAACTGCTCGGCGGCGGCTACGCGCCCCATGGCTATTGCCTGCTGTGGCAGCCATGGCTGATCTGGACCATGGCGATCTCCGACAGCCTGATCGCGCTCTCCTATTTCTCCATTCCGATCGCACTGGTCACCTTCCTGCGCCGGCGCCCGGACGTCGAGTTCAGTGGCATCTTCTGGCTTTTCGCGCTCTTCATAATGGCTTGCGGCCTGACTCACGTCGTCGCGTTGTGGAATCTGTGGAACGGCGCCTATCAGGTCGAGGCGATCGTCAAGCTGATCACCGCGACCTCGTCGGTACTGACCGCCGTCCTGCTATGGCCGTTGCTGCCCAAGGCGATCGCGCTGCCGTCGCCAACCCATCTGCGATTGGCCAACGAAAGGCTGCGCGCGGAGATCATCGAGCGGGAGAAGGCCGAAGCGGCGCTGCTCCAGGCCCGCAAGATGGAAGCGATAGGCCAGCTGACGGGCGGCATCGCGCATGATTTCAACAACCTGCTCCAGGCGGTGAGCAGCAGCCTCGACCTGATCGCGTCCCGCACCGCGAACGACGAGCGCGCCCGGCATCTGGTGGACATGGCCTTGTCCGCGGTCGATCGCGGACGACGGCTAACCGGCCAGCTGATGGCTTTCTCGCGCGTCCAGCGGATCGCGCTCAGGCCGGTCCGCGTCGCCGACCTGCTCGTCGACATCAAGGAGCTGCTTGCGCGCACGATCGACCCTTCGGTCGAGCTGAGCTTCGACATCGAAGAGGCTCCGCACGCCGTGCTGGCGGATAGCGTGCAGTTCGAGCTGGGGCTGCTCAACCTGGCGCTCAACGCACGCGACGCCATGCCGGGCGGCGGCAAACTGCACATCGCCGTGCGGAATCGCCATCTCGAAGGCCGCGACGATGTCGACGATGGCGACTATGTCGGCATCACCGTCACCGATACCGGCATCGGCATGACACCGGACGTGATCGCCCGCGCGTTCGAACCCTTCTTCACCACCAAGGCGGTCGGGCAGGGTTCCGGCCTGGGGCTAAGCATGGTGTTCGGGATGGCGCGCCAGAGCGGCGGTACCGTCACCATCGAGTCCGCGCCCGACAGGGGCAGTTCGATCACGGTCTTCCTGCGGCGAGCCGACGCCGCGCTCGCTTCCGCGACGACGCCGCGACACGCATCGCCTCACGAGATCCAGCACCTTGCCGGACTCAAGATCCTCGTCGTCGATGACGAGCCCATGATACGTGAGATCCTCGCGGAGATGCTCCGCGGCTTTGGCTGTACGGTCAGCACCGCGGAGAATGGCGGGCAGGCATTGGGCGAGATCGATGGGAACCCGCCCGAGGCCCTCCTGCTCGACTTTGCGATGCCCGGCATGAACGGCGCCGAAGTGGCGCGCGCCGCGCTCGCCCGGCGGCCCGACCTGAAGATCGTCTTCGCTACCGGCTTCGCGCAGTCCGACGCCATCGACGCGGCGGTCGGCGATGAGGCGATCATCCTGCGCAAGCCCTTCTCGCCCGGAGCGCTCTCGGAGGCCCTGCGGAAAGCTCTGTCGGCCTGAAACGGGGCGAACGCCGAGATCAATTCGGCAGAGGCCAGGGCCCTTTCCCGCCTTCCGCGATGAGTCGGTCGGTCCGCGCCGTGATCACAGGCAGCGGCACCGAGCCGAGCGACAGGATCATGTCGTGGAAGGCCCGGATGTCGAACCTCTGCCCCAGCGCCTGCTCGGCCCGCGCGCGCTCCTTCTCGATCTGGAGCTCGCCGAGATAATAGGACAGCGCCTGTCCCGGCCAGCCGATATAGCGGTCGACCTCGGTCTCGATCTCATGCTCGGACAGCGCACTATTGTCCTTCAGGAAGGCGATGGCCCGGGCACGGCTCCAGCCCTGGGCGTGGATGCCGGTATCGATCACCAGCCGCGCCGCGCGCCACATCTGGTAGCTGAGCATGCCGAAGCGCTCATAGGCCGTCTCATACATACCCATTTCGACGCCGAGCTTCTCGCAATAGAGAGCCCAGCCCTCGCCATAGGCCGAGACATAGGTGTAGCGGCGATAGTCCGGACGGTCCTCATTTTCCGCCGCCATCGAGAGCTGCCAGCTGTGGCCGGGCGCGGATTCGTGCAGGGTCAGCGCGGTCAGCTGGAACAGCGGCCGCGAGGGCAGGTCATAGGTGTTGACCAGGTAGCGATCCTGCCCACCCCGTCCGGCCGTGTAGTAAGGCGCGATGTCTGGCGGCACCGGCACGATGCCGAAGCGGCCGCGCGGCATGCGTCCGAACCAGCGCGCCGCTCTGCCGTCGAACTGCTTGGCGATCCACGCCGCGCGATCGAGCAGCGCCTGCGGCGTGGTGACATAGAATTGCGGATCGGTGCGCAGGAAATGGAGAAAGGCGGGAAAGTCGCCCTGAAACTTCACCTCCTTTATCACAATGTCCATCTGCGCGCGGATCTTCGCCACCTCCGCCAGCCCGATGCGATGGATCTCTTCCGGCGGCAGGTCGAGGGTGGTGTAGGCGCGGACCTGGGCGCGGTAATAGGCCTTGCCGTCCGGCCAGCTTTCCGCGGCCAGTCCCTCGCGGAGATGCGGCAGATAATCGCTGCGCATGAAGGCGAGCAGCGATCCATAGGCCGGAATGATCCGGTCGCGGATCAACGCCTCCGCCTCGGCGCGCATTGCCGCTTGCCGCGCCGCCGGGATCGTTGCCGGCAGCGTCTTGAACGGCTCGAACCAGAAAGTGTCGGTCGGCGATTTCGCTTCGGCGATCGCGGCGATCGACGCATCGCGCCCCGCCATGACGACCTTGGGCGGGGCGAAACCGCGCTTCAGGCCCGCGCGCATATTGGCGATATTCTGGGCGAAATAGCGCGGGATGTCGCGCATCAGCGACAGCAGGTGCGCGGCATCGGCCTCGCCCCGCAAGGGCTGGCGCGCATAATAGCCGATGTCGGCCCAGAAGGCGCTGTCGGAGTTCAGCGGCTTCTCGAAATCCCGAAAGCGCTGAGCGTCGAGCAGCGTGGCGATCTGCGCGCGATAGACACCATAATTCTCCTGCCGGGCCGGCGACAGTGCGCCGGGATCGATCGCATCGAGCTGCGCGAGCGTGTCGGTCCATGTCGCCAGGCGCGCCTGCTGGGTCTGTGGGCTCTCGTCCGGCAGGTGCGCCGGGATGCCGCCCCTGTTCGCCTCTTCGCTCTGCAGCATCTGCTGCCGCCACGCCCATTCCTGCGCTGCAAGCGCCTCGAAACGGTCGTCGGCAGGGTTCGCCGCGACGGGAGTCGCGAGGGACAGCAGAATCGCAGACAGACAAGCTATTTGAGCGCGCACGCCACTCCTCTCCTCGTCATCAACTCAATATGTGCTGCTGGCATATCGCAGTCGAGCGTTGGCGATGACGAAGATTTTGCGCATGATGGCGGTTTGGGGTTGAGCCTTGCGATACCATCGGGCCTAACCGGCCACAGATGCGCCGCTGCCTCCTCCCGCTCCTGCTCCTCCTCGCCGCATGCCATGGCGGCATCCGCGAGCCGTTGCCGAAGGATCGGCTGGTCCGGCTCGCCGACGACGAGGTCAAGAGCCTCGATCCGCAGAAGGCATCGGATCTTGCCAGCATCCGCGTCGCCCAGGACCAGTTCGAGGGCCTCACGCGCATGGATGGCAGCGGCAGGGCCGTGCCCGGCCTGGCGGCTGGCTGGTCGGTTTCCCCAGACGGCAGGCGCTGGCGTTTTCCACTGCAGCCCGGCCTCGTCTTTTCGGATGGGCGTCCGATCACGCCCGCCACATTCGTCGCCGTGTTCGCGCGGCTTCGGGATGCCCGGACAGCCTCGCCCAGCGCGAGCCTGTTCGCCGATATTGAGGAGATCACGACGGCAAGCGACAGCGTCGTCATCCGCCTGGGCGCGCCGATGCCCGCGCTGCCCGCGCTGCTGGCGCTGCCCGCGCTGGCGGCATTGCCGGTCCATCGCATCGCGGCACTCGGAGACGGCTGGACCGCCGAGCGGCCGCTCGTCACCTCCGGGCCGTATCGGCTGGAGCAGTGGCGGCTCAACGAGCGGATCCGGCTGATCCGCAATCCCCATTGGCATGGCGGGCGCGCGGCCATCGCGGAGGTGGAGTGGCGGCCGGTGACCGACCGGCTGACGGCGCTGCGCAGCTTTGCCGCGGGCGAGGCGGACACCAGCAATGATTTCCCCCCGACGCGCGCCGCCTGGATCGCGCAGCGCCTGCACGGCACGGCACACGTCGCGCCCTATAACGGCAGCTATTATTTCATCTTCAACACCACCGCCCCGCCGTTCGACGACGCCCGCGTCCGCCGCGCCCTGTCGATGACGGTCGAACGGCCATGGATAGCGGAGAAGCTGATCGGCCTGGGCACCCTGCCCGCCTGGGGCGTGGTGCCGCCGGCGGTGGCGGGCGCTCCCGGCGGTTATCGTCCGGCCTGGGCGGGCTGGAGCCGCGAGCGCCGACAGCTGGTTGCGCGCGGCCTGCTGGCGGCGGCGGGCTACGGCCCCGGCCGCAAGCTGATGTTCGACATGCGATTCAACAGCGACGCGGATCATCGTCGGGTGGCGGTGGCGATGGCGGCGATGTGGCGGCCGCTGGGCGTCGAGGCGCATCTTCTCAACAGCGAGGCGTCGCTGCATTTCGCCAGCCTCCGCCGCCGCGACTTTGCCTTCGCGCGGTCCGGCTGGATCGGCGATGTCCCCGCGCCGGAGAATTACCTCGCGATCCACCGCTCGGACGCCGGCCCGCTCAACTATGCGGGCTATGCCAGTCCCGCCTTCGACGCCGCGCTCCATCGGGCGATGGACACCGCCGACGCGGCGGGCCGCGCCAGGGCAATGCGCGCGGCCGAGGCAATCCTCGTCGAGGACGCCCCGCTGGTCCCGCTCTACCACTATGTCAGCCGTGCCCTGGTTGCCCCGCGCGTCGATGGCTGGCACGACAATGCACCTAACATGCACCCCAGCTGGACCCTGCGCTTGAGATGATGCGTAAAGCCCCGATCGCGCTCTTTGCCGCGCTGCTGCTCGCGAGCTGCGGCGGCGGCAACGAGGAGCAGGTTACGGTCAGCGTGATCGGCCGCGAGACACGCCTGCGCGATCCGGCCAATATACTGCCCCGGCAGGCCGACGCAGCGCTGCTCGGCGCCGTCGCCCAGGGGCTGGTGGGCATCGACGCCGGGGGGCAGGTCCAGCCGGGGCTGGCGATTCGCTGGGCGATTTCCGACGATGGGCTTTATTATACCTTCCGGCTCGACCGCGAGCTTGCGGATGCCGGGAGGGTCGCGAGCCAGCTTCGCACGCTGTTGCGGCGCTATGCCGATGGCGCGCTGGGCATCCGCGTCGATGGCGTCCGCGAAATCGTCGCGGTCACCCCCGAGGTCATCGAGATCCGGCTTGCCGCGCCGCGCCCCGAACTGATGTCGCTGCTCGCCAGTCCCGCCTTCGCGCTGCTGATCGACGGCAAGGGCACCGGCCCTCTGCTGATCGACGGCAAGGTAGGCCGGCTGACCAGCTTGCGGCCGAAGGGCGGCAAAGGCCCCGACGAGGATGGCAAGGCCGAGGCCGCCGCCCGGCGCCGAGTCCATCTGCGCGGGGAGCGGGTCGCGCTTGCCGTGTCGCGCTTCGCCAATGGCGAGGCGACGCTCGTCACCGGCGGCGGCTATGACGATTTCGTCTACACCCGGCTGGCCAATATCGCGCCGCGCAACGTCCAGGTCGATCCCGCAGTCGGGCTGTTCGGCTTCCGCGTGGCCCGCAGCTCGCCGCCGCTGATGGCGGTCGAAATGCGCCAGGCCCTGGCCATGGCGCTCGACCGCGATGCGATCGGCGCCGCGCTCGGCGTGCCGGGCTGGCGCCCGGTCCAGTCGATCCTGCCGCCGGGGCTGACCGACGTCGCCGAGCCGACACGGCCTTTCTGGGCCCAGGCTTTCGCCGATGTTCGCGGGTCCGACCGGCAGGCGCTTGCCGGCCGCGTGGATAGCGCGCGGCGGATCGTCGGAATCTGGCGCGCGCAGCATGGCGTGGACGGCGCGGTGCGGCTGAACCTGGCCATGCCCGAGGGGCCCGGGTCGGCGATATTATTTGCCGCCATCCAGCGGCAATGGCGCCGGATCGGCGTCGAGGCGAAACGGGTCGGCCCGCGCGATGCCGCAGAGCTTCGGCTGATCGACGAAGTCGGCCCAGCCGACCAGGCCGATTGGTTCCTGGCCCATTTCCTGTGCGACAGCGGCCGGCCCTGCAGCGAGGAGGCCGACCAGGCGTTCCGGGCCGCCCGCAGCGCCACCGAACCGGTGCTGCGCGCCCGGATGATCGCGGACACCGAGCGGCGCATGACGGCCGTCGCCCCGTTCATCCCGATCGCACAGCCGGTGCGCTGGTCGCTGGCCGCGCCCGACCTTCCGGGTTTTCGCCTGAACCCGCGCGCGGTCCACCCCCTCGCACCGCTGATCGGGAACCAAAGCAACCGTTGATGCGATCAGTCGACACCAACTGGAGAATGAGCATGAGACGCCCCACCCCGGCCGATTTCGACGGGCTATCCGATCGCATGCCCGGCCTGGGCCGCGACCCCGCAGCGGTTCGCCGCCGGGTCGAGGCGATGGAAGCATTGCTCGAACGAATGTTTGTAATCCCCGGCCTCAATCGACCGGTTGGGCTCGACGTGCTGCTCGACATGGTACCGGTCGTCGGACCGGCCATCGCAGCGGTGATGGGGAGCTGGCTGGCCTGGGAGGCGCGCAGTCTCGGCATGTCGAAATGGCAGCTGGCCCGCATGTTCGGCAATGTCGGCCTTGATCTGCTGCTCGGGGCCATCCCCTGGGTGGGTGCCATTCCCGACTTCTTCTTCCGCTCGAACAGCCGTAATCTGCGGATGATCAAACGCCACCTCGACCGCCATCATCCGGCGAGCGCGACCATCGAAGGCACGGTCGAGCCGGGGCGCTGACCCTCAGCCAAGCCACATGTCAGGTCCGGCCTCGCGCCTGGTCGATCGCCTGCTTCAGCGCATCGTAGCCGACAGCGCCTTTCAGCACCTGGCCGTTGATGACGAAGGTCGGCGTTGCCAGCGATTCATCGACCTTGCCAGCCAGTTCGAGATTCTTGCGGAGCTCGGTCTCCACCGCCGCGCTCGCGGCATCGCGCCGGAGCCTGCCGGCATCGAGTTTCAGTGAGCTCAGCACCGCGGTCACCTTCGCCGGATCGGGCCGCCCGGCGGCGAACATCCGCTGATGGAAGGCCCGGAACGCGCCCTGCTGCGCCGCTGCCAGGCTCGCCCTGGCAGCGATTTCGCTGCCAGGCCCCAGGATCGGTATTTCGCGCCAGACGACCTTGAGATGCGGGTCCGACGCCAGCAGCCGATCGACATCGGGCAGACTCGATCGGCAATAGCCGCAGGCATAATCGGTGAACATCACCAGCGTGACATCGCCATTCTGGTCGCCGGCCCAGGCGGACGCGAACGGCGTTTCGAGCGCAGCCTTGTTGCTGGCATAGGCGTCCTGGCCCTGCCTTGCGCGCAGCCTTTCCATGGCCTGAGGAATGATTTCGGGATGGGCGAGAATATAGTCGCGCACCACCATCTCGATCTCGGCCTTGCCGGCGGGCGCGTCGCTGCGTTGATGCGCCAGCCAAGCGGCGCCGCCACCGAGAAGGAGCGCGGCGCCGGCACCGATCGTCGCGGCCATGCGGCGGTTCCGGAGCATATGATCCTTGATCGTCATTTCTTGCGGTCGCTTGCTGCGGCGCGCGACGACAGGGCGATGTCCTCCGCGCGCAGATAATCGGGCGTGCCGCGCGGGATCCGCGCCATTGCGGCCTCGGCGCTGGCCATCGCCAGCCGGCTGTTGCCGATCAGCGCATAGCGTTCCGCGGTGGCGAGTTGCGCGCGAGGCTCGTCGCCGAGCTGCGCATAGGCCATGCCGAGCGTATACCATGCAAAGGGATTGTCACGGTCGCGCGCGACCGACACCTTGAGCACGTCGCGCGCCTCCTTGAGATTGGCGGGATCTTCGGTCGCGACCAGCGCATGGCCGAGCAGCGACGCGATGAGCGGTGCCCCGCGCGATCCCTGCACCGCGAGCCGCAAGGGTGCGAGCGCCTCCAGCGGCTTACCCGATTCCAGCAAGATCTGGCCCTGCAGTTCGCGATAATAGGGATCCTTCGGTGCCAGGGCGACCAGCTTGTTCACCTCTTCGACCGCCTTGTCGGGATAGGCGCCGCGGTGCCATGCATAGGCCCGCGCATAATGCGCCGGCGCGCTCTGGTCGGTCTCGGGATATTTGCGCAGCGCCGTGGTCGGATCGTCCATATAGCCGACCAGCTTGGCCTTGATCCGCTGAAACCGCGCGTCGAGCGCCGGATCGGTCTTGTGGTTATAGCTGGGCGATTTGATCACGTCGTTCGACAGCGCGGCCTCACGATCCCCCGACATCGGGTGGGTCTGCATGAACGGATCGATCTCGGCATAGGTGGAGGCGTAGCGGAACTCCTCCTTCTTCAGCTTCAGGAAGAAGCTGAGCATGCCCTTGCCCGACAAGCCCGCCTTGTTGAGGAAACCCACACCGGCAGCGTCGGCACTGGCTTCCTGCACCCGGTTGAAGGCGAGGAATTTGCCCATCGCGGCCTGCTGGCCGGCCATCATCACGCCCATGCCGGCGTCGCCCGCGCCTGCCGCCATCGCCGCGGCGCCCAGCAGCAGCGACAACAGGGTGATGCCGGTCGCCGCCTTCGCGCCTTCACCGAACCGAATGACGTGGCCGCCGGTGATATGGCCGAGTTCATGGGCGATCACGCCCTGAACTTCGCTGGTGTTGTCCGCGGCCTCGATCAGACCGCTATGGATATAGACCGCCTGCCCGCCGGCGACGAAGGCGTTGATCTCCTTGTCACCGACCAGGATGATGTCGACGTTGCCGGGCTGCAATCCGGCTGCCGCAACGAGAGGTGCGGCGATCTCCTTGAGATAGGCCTCGGTTTCGGCATCGCGCAGGATCGACTGCGCCATGAGCGGCTGCGCGCCGAGCGATATCGAAAGCCACAGGAGCAGCAGCATGCGCAGAGCTTGGCGCAGATGTCTCGATGATGCGGGAAAGCGGCCCATGCTCATCCGTCCTCGCGCAGCGCGGCTGAACCGCGCGTGAAGAACGACGGGCCAGCCGGAGCCGGCCCGTCGATCATCTTCAGGCGCCGAAGGTGCGCTGCCACCAGCCGCGGCGAGGCGATCCTGCCTCGCCCTCTTCATCCGATGCCGAATCATCGGCACCGATCGTCTCGGCTTCGGCCGGCGCGGCCACCACGTCGGCGGCTTCGCCAGGCGCGGCCTTGGCGCGGGCGCGGCTGCGGCGCTTGGGCGCCTCAGCAGCGACGGGCACCTCGACCGGAGCCGCTTCGGCTTCAACCTCGAGCGCGACCGCCGGCTCGCCGGCGTCCGGCTCGGCCGCCTCTACGGCCTCGACCTTCTTGCGGCGTCCGCGGCGCGGCTTGGGCTCCTCGGCAGCCGGTTCGGCCGGCGCAACGATCTCCTCGACCGCCGCCACCGGCGCTTCGACCGGAGCGGGAGCAGGAGCAGCTGCGACATCACCCTTGCGGGCGCGCGGCCGGCGACGGCCCTTGGGGGCGGCCTCCTCGGCTGGCGCAGCGTCCTGCGGCTCGAGCGCCGGAGCGGGCAGTTCCTCGGACATCACGGTCTCGATCTGCTCGGCCGGCGTGCCCTCGGCAGGCGCGCCTTCGCCACCGCGACGGCGGCCCGAGCGTCGGCCACGGCGACGGCCACGGCGCGGTTCKCCGCCGTCCTCGCCACCGGGCGCCTCGCCATTCTCTTCGGCGGCCTCGCGGGCGTCCTCGGCTTCGGTCACGTCCTCGCCATCGGCCTCGGCGCCCTCTTCGGCGACTTCAGCATGACCGTCCTGCTCGCGGCCACGGCCGCCCCGACGGCGACGACGGCGACGGCGACGTCCACGGCCATCGCCACGATCACCTTCCTCCTGGCCCTCGGCGTCGCCGCCTTCAGCCTCGGCCTCGAGTTCCTCTTCTTCCTCCTCGATCTCATCGTCGATGAGATCGTCGTCGGCTTCGATGAGCATCGGCGTCGGCAGACGCGGCGCATGGCTCGGCGGCGGGCCGCCGGCCTCGACGCTCATCCGCGCGCCTTCGAGCGTCCCGTCCGACAGGATTTCGATCATCACGCCATAGCGATCCTCGATCTCGGCGAGTTCGGCGCGCTTGCGGTTGAGGACGTAGAGGGCGGCTTCCTGGCTGGCGCGCAGCATCAGCCGCGAGCCGCGGCCGCGGGCGGCCTCGTCCTCGAGCATGCGCAGCGCCGACAGCCCCGCCGACGAGGCCGTGCGGATCAGGCCGGTGCCCTCGCAATGCGGGCACTGACGGGTCGATGCCTCGAGCACACCGGTGCGCAGGCGCTGGCGGCTCATCTCGAACAGGCCGAAGCTGGAGATACGGCCGACCTGGATGCGGGCGCGATCGTTCTTGAGCGCCTCCTTCATCGCCTTCTCGACCTTACGGATATTGGAGTTGTTCTCCATATCGATGAAGTCGATGACGACGAGCCCGGCCATGTCGCGCAGCCGCAGCTGGCGGGCGATCTCATGCGCGGCCTCGAGATTGGTCGCCGTGGCGGTCTGCTCGATATTATGCTCGCGGGTCGACCGGCCCGAGTTGATGTCGATCGACACCAGCGCCTCGGTCGGGTTGATCACCAGATAGCCGCCCGACTTGAGCTGGACCAAGGGCTGGTACATCGCCGCAAGCTGGTCCTCGACGCCGAAGCGCTGGAACAGCGGCACCGCGTCGGCATAGAGTTCCACCTTCTTGGCGTGGCTCGGCATCAGCAGCTTCATGAACTGGCGCGCCTGGCGGAAGCCTTCCTCGCCCTCGACGATCACCTGGTCGATGTCGCGATTATAGATGTCGCGGATCGCCCGCTTGATCAGGTCGCTGTCGCCATAGATCAGCGCCGGCGCGGACGAGCTCAGCGTGTTTTCGCGGATCTCGTCCCACAACCGGGCGAGATAGTCGAAGTCGCGCTTGATCTCGGTCTTGGTGCGCTGAAGGCCCGCGGTGCGGACGATGCAGCCCATCGTGCGGGGCAGGTCCAGCTCGGCCATGATCGTCTTCAGCCGCTTGCGATCGGCCGCGTTCGAGATCTTGCGGCTGATGCCGCCGCCATGGCTGGTGTTCGGCATCAGCACGCAATAGCGGCCGGCCAGCGAAAGATAGGTGGTGAGGGCAGCGCCCTTGTTGCCGCGCTCTTCCTTGACGACCTGGACCAGCAGCACCTGGCGCCGGCGGATCACGTCCTGGATCTTGTAGCGGCGGCGCAGGTTCATCCGCCGCTGGCGGAGATTCTCGACGGCACCGTCGTCGGAGCCGCCGCCTACCGATTCCCGGCGCGTCCGCGGCCGTTCCTCGCCACCCTCTTCGCCTTCCTCGCCATGGTCATGGCCGTCGTCCTGATCGTGATGATCATGGCCGTCGTCCTCGCCCTCGTCGAAGTCCTCGTCATGGTCGGAATCGCGGGCGCGCAGCGCCTCTTCCTCGGCGGCGTGCTCGGCCTCCTCGCGCAGCAGCGCTTCGCGATCCTCCTTGGGGATCTGGTAATAATCGGGGTGGATTTCCGAGAAGGCGAGGAAGCCATGGCGGTTGCCGCCATAATCCACGAATGCCGCCTGTAGCGACGGTTCGACCCTCGTTACCTTGGCGAGATAGATATTTCCCTTGAGCTGCTTGCGCTCGGCAGACTCAAAGTCAAATTCCTCGATGCGGTTCCCCTGGACGACGGCCACGCGGGTTTCCTCCCGGTGGCGTGCGTCGATTAGCATGCGGGTTGTCATTCAATATTCTCCAGGCGCGTGGGCCGGCGAAGACGCCGGGCCTGCACGCGCGATATGATGAAGAGGAGGCGCCGGGCGGTGCGGCAAGCCGCGTCGCATCCGAGCGCATCATCGATGGTGAAAGAAAGGTGTTCGCAGCCGCCGCGTGGTCATATCCGGCGCGCCGCGCCGGAAAGCAGGCGCCGTTCCACACGCCGCCAACAATCTGGCAGCGTTCGGAGCGGGGCGAAAAATGACTCATGCGATCGTCAACCTGTTGCGCCGTCGCGAAATCACGACGACAGGCCCGGCACGGCGCTCGCGATCCGCGCATTGGGTGCGCATCGGCCGAGATCCGGACAAGCGGTGCTAGCATCCGGCGCCGGTCGGGGCAAGCATCACCACACTGGACAAGAGCCGCCCAGCTTTGGTTAAGTGTCAGGGCTGTCGGCGTTTCAGGACCGGCCGTGTATCGCGGGGCCACTTTGCCAAGACCAAGTTCCAGCCGGCGCCTCGCCCTTTGCCTATGTGCGCTCCTGATGCTTTTCGCGCCCGCCGCGGCGCGGGCGGCGGCGGCGATCACCGCCATCGACATCGGCGAAATGGCCATCACGCTGCGCTTCGACAAGCCGGTCGCAACCGCTTCCGCCTTCATGCTGTCCGCACCGCAGCGCATAGCCGTCGATCTGCCGGGCACGCGGATGGGCCGGGTCGCGGCATCGGGCGGGCTGATCGCGTCCACCCGCCACGGCCAATATGATCCCGATACCGCGCGGGTGGTGTTCGAGCTCAACACGGCGGCGGTCGTTTCCGACGCCAGCTTTTCCGCCGATCATCTTTCGCTGACCCTGACACTGAAGCCGGTCAGCGAAAGCCTGTTCGGCCGGGCGGTGCGCAAGGGCCGCCAGCTGTTCGGCCTCGACCCACCGAAGCCGGTCGATGCACGGGCGCCGCAACGGGGCGGCATCACCGTGCCGCTCGATCCGCCGGCCCCGTTGCAGGTCCCGGCCGTCGTCGGCGCGAGGGGCAGCAAGCGGCCCCTGGTGGTGATCGACGCCGGCCATGGCGGCCACGATCCGGGATCGCAGTCGACCGACGGCGCGACCAAGGAGAAGGATATCGCGCTGGCCATCGCCAGGGCGATCCGCGACGAGCTTGCCGCCTCCGGCCGGGTCCGCGTCGCGCTGACCCGCAGCGACGACCGCTTCCTGGTGCTGGGGGAACGGCGCGAGATCGCGCGGCGGCTTAAGGCCGACCTGTTCATATCCGTCCACGCCGACAGCGCCGTCAACACGGCTGCGCGCGGCGCCAGCATCTACACTCTCTCCGAAGTGGCCTCGGATCGCGTCGCCGCGCAGCTCGCCGCGAAGGAAAATCGCGCCGACATTCTCAACGGCGTCGATCTGGGCGGCGAGAACAACGAAGTGTCGTCGATCCTGCTCGATCTTGCCCAGCGCGAGACGATGAACATATCCTCCCAGTTTGCGACGCTGCTCCAGCGCGAGATGGAGCCGACGATCCACTTCAAGGACGACGCCCACCGCTTCGCCGGGCTGATCGTGCTGAAGGCGCCCGACGTGCCGTCGGTGCTGCTGGAAACCGGCTATATCTCCAACCCCGACGATCTCGCGCTGCTGCTGTCCAAGGACTATCGCCGCAACATCGCGATCGGCGTGCGCAAGGCGATCGAAACGCACTTCGCGCGCAGGCTGACGGGCGAATGATGGAAGGTTTAGCCCGTCATCCTAGCGAAAGCTGGGATCTCACTGCCTTTCCGCGGCAAAAGCGAAAGGAGATTCCAGCTTTCGCTGGAATGACGATGAGGGGAGATCGATGGAGCTCTTCTCCTTCCAAACCCCATCAAAACTGCTAGAGCCCCGCCGTGGTCAGCATCCCCAAATTGCACAACCCCCTTCGCGGCTGGCGCGCCGAAGCGCGTCGGCTCTGGGCGTTCCGGAGCTGGCGCTGGACCGGCTATGTGCTGTGGTCGGCGGCGCTGTTCTGGCTGCTGATGTGGTTCTTCTTCGCGCGCGGCCTGCCCTCGGCGGATGCGCTGCTCGCCTATGAGCCACCGCTGCCGACCAATGTCCGCGGCTATGACGGCGAGCCGATCGCCGATTTCGCGCGCGAGCGGCGGGTCCAGCTGTCCTATGCCGAATATCCGCCGATGCTCGTCGACGCCTTCATCTCGGCCGAGGACAAGACCTTCTTCCATCATCCCGGCATCGATGTGGGCGGCCTCGCCGGCGCGGTATGGGACTATGCGACCAAGCTCGGCAGCGGCCGCCGCGCCAAGGGCGGCTCGACGATCACCCAGCAGGTCGCCAAGAACCTGATCGTCGGCGACGATTACTCGATCAAGCGCAAGGTGCGCGAGGCGATCCTCGCCTTCCGGATCGAGGATGCCCTGACCAAGCAGCAGATACTCGAACTATACCTCAACCAGATCTTCCTCGGCCGCAACGCCTATGGCGTCCAGTCGGCGAGCCGCGCCTATTTCCGCAAGGATGTCGGCGACCTCACCCTGCCCGAGATCGCCTATCTGGCGATCCTGCCCAAGGCGCCGTCCAACTACACGGTCGAGCGCAACGCCGATCGCGCCATCGAGCGGCGCAACTATGTGCTCCTGAAGATGGTCGAGAACGGCTTCATCACCGAACGGCAGCGCGCCGCCGCCGCGGCCGCGCCGCTGGGCGTCGTCGAGCGCTATGCGCCGCGGCCGAGCGTCGGCGGCTATTTCATGGAAGAGGTCCGCCGCGAGCTGATCGACCGCTACGGCCAGAATGCATCGGACGGGCCCAACGGCATCTATTCAGGTGGGCTGTGGGTGCGCACCTCCTATGACGGCAAGGTGCAGGATGCGGCCGAAGGCGCGCTGCGCGACGGGCTCGTCCGCTTCGAGGCGGCGGCCGGCTGGCGCGGGCGCATCGCGAAAATCGACACCGACGGCAACTGGGCGCGCGCACTCGCGACGCTGAACGTCGGCGCCGGCTATGCCAACTGGTTCCCCGCCGTGGTGCTGTCGCGCGACGGCTCGGCGGCGGAAATCGGGTTCGAAAATGGATCGCGGGGCACTTTGCCGAGCTGGGGCGCAACGATGCCCAAGGCCGGAGTCGGCGGCCGTGCGTTCGATTTCCTGAAGCCCGGCGACGTGATCGTGGTACGGCGCGAAGGCGACGGCTGGACGCTGCGCAGCATCCCCAACATTTCGGGTGGGATGGTGATCCAGAACCCGCACACCGGCCAGGTGCTGGCGATGCAGGGCGGCTTCGACTCGCGCGGGTCGTCGTTCAACCGCGCGACCCAGGCGAGGCGCCAGCCGGGATCGACCTTCAAGCCGTTCGTCTATGCCGCCGCGCTCGACAACGGCATGACTCCCGCCTCGATCATTATCGACGGGCCTTTCTGCGTGTTCCAGTCGGCGCGGCTCGGCCAGAAGTGCTTCAAGAATTTCTCGGGCGCCAATGCCGGGCAGCAGACAATGCGCTGGGGCGTCGAGCAATCGCGCAACCTGATGACGGTGCGCACCGCGAGCCAGATCGGCATGGACAAGGTGGTGCACACCGCCAAGGTGATGGGAATCGGCGAATATCCGCCCTATCTCGCTTATGCGCTGGGCGCGGGCGAGACCACGGTGATGCGCATCGTCAACGCCTATTCGATCTTCGCCAACCAGGGCCGCGCGCTCGAGCCTACGCTGATCGACTATGTCCAGGATCGCAACGGCAAGATCATCTGGCGCGCCGACAAGCGCGCCTGCGAAGGCTGCAACATGCCGCAATGGGACGGCAGGCCGATGCCGCGGCCCAAGCTGCGCGCCAAGCAGGTGATCGATCCGATGACCGCCTACCAGATGCTCCACATCATGGAAGGCGTGGTCCAGCGCGGCACCGCCACGGTGCTGCGCGACCTCGGCCGGCCATTGTTCGGCAAGACCGGCACCTCGTCGGGCCCGACCAACGTCTGGTTCGTCGGCGGCTCGGCCGACATGGTCGGCGGCGTCTATCTGGGCTATGACAATCCCCGCTCGATGGGCGGCTATGCGCAGGGCGGCACGATCGCTGCGCCGATCTTCCACAGCTTTGCCGCCAAGGCGATGAAGGACATGCCGGTCGTCCCGTTCCAGGCGCCGGCCGGCATCCGCATGATCCGCATCGACCGCAAGACCGGCCGCCGCGTCTTCGGCGCCTGGCCCGACGGCAGCTATTACAGCCCGGTGATCTGGGAAGCGTTCAAGCCGGAGAGCGAGCCGCGGCGAACGATCCGCCGCGACGAACTCGCCAAGCGCACGGCGGCGCCGCCGCGCAAGACGACCTCGACCGACAGCGAATTCTTGCAAAGGCAGGACGGTATCTACTAGGTCAGCGGCAAGTTCCGTCACGAAGCAGCGGCAGGAAATCATCGTCATGCTGAACTTGTTTCAGCATCCACTCTTCAACCCGAGAGCCGCGCTTGCGGCACGGTGGATGCTGAAACAAGTTCAGCATGACGGAATCAATGTGGGTTCATCCCCTATCCTATGCGAAGGAAATTGTCATGCGCGCCGAAGCGCAAGCCAGTGTCGATCAGATCAACCAGGCGATGGCGCTCGTCCGCCGTTTCCTGGATTGGGACCGTGCGCTCCGCCGGCTCGACGAGCTCAACAACCGCGTCGAGGACCCCAAGCTATGGGACGACGCCAAGGCCGCGCAGGAGGTCATGCGCGAGCGGCGCAGGCTCGACGAGGCGGTGCAGGCGGTCAAGGCCATCGAGCAGGAATGCGCCGACACCGTCGAGCTGATGGAAATGGCCGAAGCCGAGGGCGACAATGCGCTGATAGACGATGGCGTCAAGGCGCTGGCCGCGCTGGCGGAACGCGCCGAGAAGGACAAGATCTCAGCATTGCTCGCCGGCGAGGCCGATGCGAACAACAGCTATATCGAGGTCAATGCCGGGGCCGGCGGCACCGAAAGCCAGGATTGGGCCGGCATGCTCCAGCGCATGTACAGTCGCTGGGCCGAGCGCCGCGGGCTGAAGGTGGAACTGGTCGACTTCCACGCCGGCGAGCAGGCCGGGATCAAGTCCGCCACGCTGCTGATCAAGGGCGAGAATGCCTATGGCTATGCCAAGACCGAGAGCGGCGTCCACCGCCTGGTCCGCATCAGCCCCTATGATTCGGCTGCCCGGCGGCACACCAGCTTCGCCAGCGTCTGGGTCTATCCCGAAGTCGATGAGGACATCGACATCGAGGTGCTCGACAAGGACCTGAAGATCGACACCTACCGCTCGTCCGGCGCAGGCGGGCAGCACGTCAACACCACCGATTCCGCGGTGCGCATCACCCATATCCCGACCGGCATCATCGTCGCCTGCCAGAACCAGCGATCGCAGCACAAGAACAAGGCCGAGGCGATGAAACAGCTGAAGGCCCGGCTTTACGAGCAGGAACTCCAGCGCCGGGAGGCCGAGACCATGGCCGGCTATGCCGCCAAGACGGAGATCGGCTGGGGGCACCAGATACGCTCCTACGTCCTGCAGCCCTATCAGATGGTCAAGGATCTGCGCACCGGCGTGACGTCGACCGCGCCTTCGGACGTGCTCGACGGCGATCTCGACCGATTCATGGCGGCGGCGCTGTCGCAGCGCGTGTCCGGCGAAACCGTCGAAGTCGAGGATGTCGACTGATCCGAGCGCGTCCGCCCTTGGCGGCACGCTCACCGGAATCCTTTCGCTTCGATGAAGCGAGCGTTCAGCTAAGCTACTGCATTGCAGGCGTAGTTCTTCTCCTACCGCGGGGCCGGTAGAGAGAGGAGACTGCGATGACCTTCACGAAGATATTTGCCGCCATCGGCCTGACCGTCGCGGCGCTGGGCATGAGCGGCGCCGCCAATGCGCATGACCGCTGGGACGACCGCCGCTGGGACCATGACCGCCGATGGGATGGTGACCGCCGCTGGGACGGTGACCGTCGCTGGAGCAGTGAGCGGCATTGGCGGGAGGAACGGCGCTGGGACCGCCGCCATGGCTATCATCGTGCCCGATGCTGGACGGAGTGGTATCGCCACCATCGCGTCCGCGTCTGCCGCTGATCGGATTTCGCTGCACTGCACATCGCCGATCCCCTCCCCAAGCAGGGGGGAGACGGTGATGTAACGGTTCCGACACCTCAGAATTTTGCAACTGCACAACGCAACGATTGTTTAACCCGATCGGTACCGGTAGCAGGGTGACATGCCCGGCGTTCGCGAAGGTTGCACGATGAAGAACCCTGTGGCGGGCCGTCGCGATTGGCTCGTTATCGCCGCCTGCGGATTACTGCTCAGCTGTTCCACGGACAAGCCTGCGCCTCCTGCCCCCGAGGCGGGCTATGTGGTCATGAAGGCCGAGACCGTCCCGCTGTTCGTAGAGCTGGCGGGGCGCACCTCCGCCTATGAAATGTCGGAAGTTCGCCCGCAGGTGTCGGGCATCGTCAAGGCGCGGCTGTTCACCGAAGGCAGCATCGTGCGCGCCGGCCAGACGCTCTACCAGATCGATCCCAGCCTCTATCGCAGCTCGCTCAACCAGGCCGCTGCCAATCTCGAAAATTCTCGCGCCCAGCGCGAAGCCGCCGCAGCCCGGGCCGAACGGCTCAAGCCGCTTGCCCAGATCGAGGCCGTCAGCAAGCAGGATTACACCGACGCGGTCGCCGCCGCACGCCAGGCCGCGGCGCTGGTCTCGCAGAGCGCCGCCCAGGTCGAGACCGCGCGGATCAACCTGCGCTTCACCAATGTACCGGCGCCAATCGGCGGCCGGATCGGCCGCTCGCTCGTCACCACCGGCGCACTGGTTTCCGCGGCGCAGACGGATCCGCTGACCACGATTCAGCGGCTCGATCCGATCTATGTCGACATCCAGCAATCGAGCGCCGAGCTGCTTTCGTTGCGTCGCCAGATGGCCAGCGGCGGGGCGGCGCGCTCATCCGCAGCGGTCAGGCTGAAGCTCGAGGACGGCAGCATCTACGATCAAGCCGGCCGGCTTGAGTTCGCCGAAGCGATGGTGGATCCCAACACCGGCACCGTCACGCTGCGCGCCCGATTCCCCAATCCCGCCGGCGTGCTGCTGCCGGGCATGTATGTTCGCGCCACCCTGTCACAGGCGACCGCGCGCAACGCGATCCTGGTGCCGCAGGCCGGAGTCAGCCGCAACCCCAGGGGCGAGGCGACGGTGATGCTGGTCGGCTCCGACAACAAGGCGATCCTGCGGTCGATCGCCGCCGATCGAACCGTCGGCGACAAATGGCTCGTCACCGCTGGGCTGAAGCCCGGCGACAAGGTCATTGTCGAAGGCCTCGGCCGAATCAAGCCAGACCAGACGGTCCGCGCGGTCCCGGCCGGATCGCCGCCGCAGCCCCAGGGCAATGGCGGCCAGGGCAAAGCCGGCTGACCCAGCATGATTTCGCGCATCTTCATCGATCGACCCATCTTTGCGTGGGTCATCGCCATCGTGATCATGCTGGTCGGGCTTGGCGGGATGTTCAGCCTGCCGGTCTCGCAATATCCCGACGTCGCGCCGCCGACGATCAATATCCGCGCCAACTATCCTGGCGCGTCGGCCGAGACGATCGAATCGAGCATCACCCAGATCATCGAGCAGCAGCTCACCGGCATCGAGGGGCTGCTCTATTTCTCTGCCACGTCGAGCTCGGCGGGTTCCGCCAATCTGTCCGTCACGTTCGAGAAGGGCGTCGACCCCGACATCGCCCAGGTTCAGGTCCAGAACAAGGTTCAGCAGGCGCTGCCGCGGCTCCCGCAGCAGGTGCAGCAGCAGGGCATCGTCGTCACCAAGTCCAACGCCGACTTCCTGATGGTCGTCGCCCTCTCTGACGAGAGCGACCGAGCGAGCAGCCGCGATCTCGCCGACTTCATCGTGTCGAACCTGCAGGACGAGATCGGCCGTTTGCCCGGTGTCGGCGACTTCAACGTGTTCGGCTCGCAATATGCGATGCGGATCTGGCTCGACCCGTTCAAGCTGTCGGCCGTCGGGCTGACGCCGGCCGACGTCACCGCCGCCATTCAGGCACAAAATGCGCAAGTCGCGGCCGGCCAGATCGGCGGGTTGCCATCGCCCGGTACGCAGATGCTCAATGCCATCGTGAACGCGCGATCGCGGCTCACTTCGGCCGACCAGTTCGAGAAGATCCTCGTCAAGACCCAGACCGATGGCTCGAAGGTATTGCTGCGTGACGTTGCCCGCGTCGAACTCGGCAGCGAGAATTACTCGGTCAGCGGCCGGATCAACGGCCATCCCGGCGCCGGCATCGCCATCCTGCTCGCACCGGGCGCCGACTCGCTGAAAACCTCGGCGGCGGTACGCGCGTTCGTCGCCGACGCCGCGAAACAGTTCCCTCCTGGCTACACCTACCAGATCGTCAACGATTCCACGGCCTTCGTGAAACTGTCGATCGAGGAGGTGGTGAAGACTCTGACCGAGGCGATCATCCTGGTCGTCATCGTCATGTTCCTGTTCCTGCAGAGCTGGCGGGCGACGCTGATCCCCGCCATCGCGGTGCCGGTCGTCATCCTCGGCACCTTCGGCGTGCTTGCCGCAGCCGGATTCTCGATCAACACGCTGACGCTGTTCGGACTGGTGCTGTCGATCGGCCTGCTGGTCGACGATGCGATCGTGGTCGTCGAAAATGTCGAGCGCGTGCTGGAGGAGGAGCCCGACATCACGCCGCGCGAGGCAACGATCAAGTCGATGGCCGAGATCAACACCGCGCTGATCGCGATCGCAATGGTGCTCTCCGCGGTGTTCCTGCCGATGGCGTTCTTCGGCGGATCAACCGGCGTGATCTACAAGCAATTCTCGATCACCATCGTATCGTCGATGGTGCTGTCGGTGCTGGTCGCGCTGATCTTGTCGCCGGCCCTGGCGGCAACCCTGCTCAAACGGACCGACAGCCAGGCCAGGGCGGCGCGCGGCGGGCTGATCGGACGGGCCTATGGCTATGGCGACCGGTTCAACGCCTGGTTCGGGCGCACCTCGCACCGCTATCGCAACCAGTTGTCCAGGCTGTTCGGTCACGCCCGCACGGCGATGGTCGTCTTCATTGTCCTGGTCGCCGCACTTGCCTTCCTGTTCTTCCGCCTGCCGACGAGTTTCGTGCCGAGTGAAGATCAGGGCTACGCCCAGCTGCAATTTACCCTCGCGCCGGGCGCGACATTGTCGCGCACCGATGCGGTCGTCCGGCAGATCGAGGCATATTTTGCCGAGTATCAGCCGAAGAATGTCGCCGGCGTCTTCACGGTCAGCGGCGCCGGCCCCGGCGGCCAGGCCCAGAATGTCGGCCGCGGCTTCCTGTCGCTCGCTCCGTGGGACGAGCGCAAAGGAGCGGAGAACAACGCCGATACGATAACGCGCAATGCCACCATGAAGCTGTCCTCGGTGCGGGATGCCCAGATCTTCGTCGTGACCCCGCCTCCGCTCCGCGGCCTCGGCCAGTCTTCCGGCTTCACCATGGAGCTGCTCAACAGCGGCGGTCTCAGTCGTAAGGAGTTCAAGGCGCGGCGCGACCAGCTGCTCAAGGACGCCGCCGCCGATCCCGATCTGCAGGCGGTGCGGCAGAACGGCCTCGAGGATGCGCCCACGCTGGCGGTCGACATCGACCAAGAAAAGGTCGGCGCGCTCGGCATCAGCCAGTCCGCGGTCGACCAGACCCTGTCGATTGCCTGGGGAGGCACCTACGTCAACGACTTCATCGATCGCGGCCGCGTGAAGCGGGTCTATGTCCAGGGCGATGCGCCCTATCGCAGCCGGCCCGAGGATCTCGCCAGCTGGTACGTGCGCTCGACCACCGGACAGATGGTGCCTTTCTCGGCCTTTGCCACGGTACACTGGACGCAGACGCCCAACACGCTGTTCCGGTTCAATGGCTCGCCGGCCTATGAGATCAATGGTCAGGCCGCGCCCGGTCAGAGTTCGGGACAGGCGATGGCGAAGATCAGCGCGATCGCTGAAAAACTGCCGGGCACCGCGGTCGCCTGGTCCGGCCTGAGCTTCCAGGAACGGCTCTCGGGCGGGCAGGCGCCGCTGCTCTATGGACTTTCGCTGCTCGTCGTCTTCCTGTGCCTGGCAGCGCTCTATGAAAGCTGGTCGATTCCGATGGCCGTGATGCTCGTCATCCCGCTCGGTTTGATCGGCGCCACCCTGGCGGTGCTGCTGCGCGGCCTCGAGAACGACATCTATTTCCAGGTCGGCCTGCTCACCACGATGGGGCTGTCGGCGAAGAACGCCATCCTGATCGTGGAATTCGCCGAAATGGCCGAGCGGCAGGGCAAGACCCCGGTCGAGGCGGCGCTGGAGGCGGCGCGCATTCGCCTGCGGCCGATCCTGATGACCAGCTTCGCCTTCATGGCGGGCGTGCTTCCCCTTGCCATCTCGACGGGCGCCGGCGCCAAGAGCCGGGTCGCCATCGGCACGGCGGTGCTCGGCGGGATGTTTACGGCGACGGCCTTGGCGATCTTCTTCGTGCCGCTGTTCTTCGTGCTCGTCCGCACCCTGTTCCCCGGCAGACCCAGATATGATGAGGAGGCGGGCGCGTGAACCGCGGACTTGCCGCCCTGGCCGCCTGCACCGCGTTGACGGCCTGTAGCCTCGAGCCCGCCTATCATCGGCCGGTGCCTGCGATTCCCACAGCGCTGCCGGCGATCGGCCAGAGCGAGGCCGCCCCGGGGGCGCTCAGCTATCGCGACATCTTCCGCGACCCCAAGCTGGTCGCGCTGATCGACAGGGCGCTGGCCGGCAACCAGGACCTGAAGGCCGCGCTGGCCAATGTCCAGTCGGCGCGCGCCCTGGTGACGGTGGCCCGGGCCGACATCCTTCCCACCCTCGACGCCTCGGCAGGCGTGACGACCGGCGAGAATTCCACCGCCTCCCGCTCGGCCAGCGGTCAATCCAATTCAGGCGGGCGACGCACGACCTACAGCGCCGATCTCGGGGTGAGCTGGGAGATCGACCTTTTCGGTAGGCTGCGCAGCTTGAGCAACGCCGCGTTCAACCAATATCTCGGCAGCGAGGCCGCGCAGCGCGGCACCCGGCTGAGCGTAGTGGCCGGCGTCGCCAATGCCTATCTGACCCTCGCCGCCGATCGCAGCCTGCTTGCGATTGCCGGGGAGACCCGCACCAGCGCTGCGAGGGGCGTCGAACTGACGCGCTCGCTGCTGCAGGGTGGCATCGCGCCGCGCACCGACCTGCGCCAGGCCGAAACGATATTGTCGCAGGCCGAAGCCGACCAGGCGAGCCTCGAGACCGCCGTCGCGCAGGATCGCAACGCCCTGGAGCTGCTGGTCGGGGGTCGCGTCGGCGACGAGCTCCTGCCCAGCTCGATCGAGAGCGTCGACGGTTTGCTGGCAGAGGCGCCCGCAGGGCTCGATTCGTCGATCCTGCTGCGCCGGCCCGACGTCGTCGAAACCGAATATGGCCTGCGCGCAGCAAACGCACGGATCGGGGCCGCTCGCGCAGCCTTCTTCCCCCGTATCGGCCTGACCGCGCTGGCGGGCTTCGCCAGCAGCGCGCTTTCGAGCCTTTTCACGGGCGACGCCTTCACCTGGAGTGTAGCGCCTTCCGCCACGCTGCCGATCTTCGACGGCGGCGCGAATCTCGGCAATCTTCGCTATTCCAGGGCACAGCGCGACCTGGCCGTCGCGAATTACCAGCGCGCGATCCAGGCGTCGTTCCGCGACGTCGCCGATGCGCTGGCCCGGCGCGCCACGATCGATCGCCAGCTTGCCGCCGCCGCCCGCCTCGACGCCGCCGCCCGTGACTCGCTGTTCCTGGCCAATGCGCGTTATCGGGGCGGGGTGGACCCCTATCTCAGCCTGCTCGATGCCCAACGCACCGCCTATGGTGCCGCTCGCACGCTGACGTCGACACGACTGGCCAAGGCGCAGAACCTTGTGACCTTGTACCAGTCGCTCGGCGGCGATCAGTTGATCGATACGCTTCCCTCGCCCCGCGGCGGCAACCGCGCGAAAGCCGAAGACGTCCGATAGGCAAGCTGTTCAGGCCATCGTCAGCTGTTTCGGCATAGCGATGGGCTTTGGCAATGGGATCGACCGATGAACAGGACGATATTCGCCGTGATCGCGATCGCGGCTGCCGCACCGGTGCAGGCGGGCCTCCAGCTCGGCGAGCGCCCGATCTCGCGCAGCGAGGTCCTCGCCACCGTCAAACAGCAATTCGCCGAAATGGACCTCAACCATGACGGCGCGATCGGCCCTGAGGAGTTCGAGCGATATCGCGAGCGGCAGGAGGCGATGCCCGACCAAGGCCGCGGACTCACCCATATCGGCCGCAGCTGGTTCGATCGCAGTGATGTCGACGCAAACGGCCGGATAAGCCTGAACGAGGCTGAAGCCCGGCCGCTGGAACTGTTCGACCTGGCCGACGCGAACCGCGACGGCATGGCGAGCGTCGCCGAGCAGTCTGTGGCCAGCCTGTTCGTCAAATAAGTCGCGCGCCGCAGGGCGCTGCGCTTATTCGCCCTTCACCCGACGCCGAAAGCGATGCAGCAGCGGCTCGGTATAGCCGTTGGGCTGCTCGACACCCTCGAACACCAGCGCGCGGGCAGCCTGGAAGGCCAGGCTTACATCCTCGTTGCCGCCCATCGGCCGGTAGAGCGGATCGCCCGCATTCTGCGCGTCGACCTTCACCGCCATGCGCTTGAGCGCAGCGTCCGCCTCGGCGCCCGAACAGACGCCGTGCAGCAGCCAGTTCGCCATATGCTGCGCCGAGATGCGGAGCGTCGCGCGATCCTCCATCAGGCCGACATCATGGATGTCGGGCACCTTCGAACAGCCGACGCCCTGGTCGATCCAGCGTACCACATAGCCGAGGATACCCTGGGCATTGTTGTCGAGTTCGGCGCGGATGTCGTCCGGCGTCCAGTTCTGGCCCCGCGCGACGGGGATGGTCAGCAACCGGTCGAGGCTGGCGGCCGGCTCGGCTTTTCGTTCCGCCTGGCGTGCGAACACGTCGACCTCATGATAATGGGTCGCGTGCAAGGTCGCCGCGGTCGGAGATGGTACCCAGGCGGTGTTGGCACCGGTCTTCGGATGGCCGATCTTCTGGGCCAGCATGTCGCCCATCTTATCGGGTGCGGCCCACATGCCCTTGCCGATCTGCGCCTTGCCCGAAAGCCCGCAGGCGAGGCCGATCTGGACGTTGCGGTCCTCATAGGCCGCGATCCAGTCGCTGGTCTTCATGTCGCCCTTGCGGATCATCGGGCCGGCCCGCATCGACGTGTGCATCTCGTCGCCGGTGCGGTCGAGGAAGCCGGTGTTGATGAACATGATGCGGTCCTTCACCGCATGAATGCAGGCGGCGAGATTCGCCGAGGTGCGGCGCTCCTCGTCCATCACCCCGACCTTTATCGTGTGGCGCGCCAGACCGAGCATATCCTCGACCGCGTCGAACAGGCGGTTGGTGAGCGCCGCTTCGTCGGGTCCATGCATCTTCGGCTTGACGATATAGACCGAGCCGGCCGCACTGTTGCGGAACTGCCCGGTGCCCTTGAGGTCGTGCATGGCGATCATGACGGTGACGATCGCATCGAGAATCCCCTCGGGCGCCTCGCTACCGTCGGCGAGCTGCACCGCGGGCGTCGTCATCAGGTGGCCGACATTGCGGACGAACAACAGGCTGCGGCCTGGCAGCGTCAAGGTAGAGCCATCGGGCGCGGTGTAGCTGCGGTCTGCGTCGAGGCTCCGGGTGACGGTCTTGCCGCCCTTGTCGAAGCTGGCCTCGAGATCGCCCTTCATCAGGCCGAGCCAGTTGGCATAGGCCGCGACCTTGTCCTCGGCGTCGACCGCCGCGACCGAATCCTCGAGGTCGCAGATCGTCGTCAACGCCGATTCGAGCACCATGTCGGCGATACCGGCTGGGTCGTCCTTGCCGATCATGTGGCTTCGATCGATCACCAATTCGATGTGCAGGCCGTTATGCTTGAACAGCAGATTGTCACCCGCGCGGCCGACCAGCTGCGAAGGATCGGCCAGCTGCGGCTCGCCGCCCTGCCAGCTGGTCCAGCTGCCTGATGCGAGCGGCACCGTCTTGTCGAGGAAGGATTTCGCCCAGGCGATCACCTGTGCTCCGCGTGCCACGTCATAGCCCTTGCCGGCCGCCGCGCCGGGAATGGCGTCGGTGCCGTACAGCGCATCATAGAGGCTGCCCCAGCGCGCATTCGCCGCATTGAGCAGGAAACGCGCGTTGAGGATCGGCACGACCAGCTGCGGGCCGGCAGTGGTCGCGACCTCGGCATCGACATTGGCCGATCCGACAGAGAAGGGAGCGGGTTCCGGGACGAGATAGCCGATCCCCGTCAGGAATGCCTTGTAGGCGGCCATGTCGATCGGCTTTCCGGCCTGCTCGACATGCCAGGCGTCGATCTTTTGCTGGATCGCATCGCGCTGCGCGAGCAGGGCGCGATTTTCCGGCGAGAAGCGGGCGTAGATGTCCGCCATGCCGGCCCAGAATGCATCCGGCGACAGGCCGGTACCGGGCAGAGCCTTGTCCTCGATGAAGCGGACGAGCACCTCCGCAACCTTCAGCCCCGCCTTGTCGATCATCGCCGTCATCGCCGCCTCGCTTTAAATGAAGGTGGTCCGCTTAGCGCACCCTGCGATTTGACACTATGGGGATAATATTCAAAGCATCTGTTCCGTGGCAGAACAAATGCAGCGGTCTATTTGAACAGGCCACCGAGAATCCCCCGCACCAGCTGGCCGGCAATGCCGCTCGATCCCCGCCGGCTGCCGCCAAACACCGCGCGGCCGAGTTCGTTGGCGACCTGGCGCCCTACCGACGACGCCGCCGCACGCGTCGCCGACTGGATGGCGCGATCCACCCCCGAAGGCTTCGCCGCTTCGCGCGCGGCAATGGCGTCCAGCCGTGCCTGCTCCTTCAGCGCCTGTTCCTGCTGCTTCGCTTCCACCTTCGCCTGGACCGCCGCAGCCTTGTCGGATTCCGCCTGCGCCTTGGCAGCCTGCGCGGCGGCCGCCGCCGCACTGCCCCGCGCCGCCAGGATTTCCTGCGCCGACTCCCGGTTGATGCCCTCGTCATATTTACCGGCAACCGGGGAGATCGACTGGATGACAGCGCGTTCCTTCGCGTCCAGCGGCCCCAGCCGCGAGCGCGGCGGCGCGATCAGGGTGCGCTGGACGATGCTGGGCGATCCATCCTCCTGCAGCACCGACACCAGCGCCTCGCCGACCTTGAGTTCGATGATCGCCTTGGCGACGTCGAGGTCGGGATTGATCCGGAAGGTCTGTGCGGCGGCCTCGATCGCCTTCTGATCGCGCGGCGTGAAGGCGCGCAGCGCGTGCTGGACGCGGTTGCCGAGCTGGGCGGCGACGTCCTCGGGCACGTCGATGGGGTTCTGCGTGATGAAATAGACGCCGACGCCTTTCGAGCGGATCAGCCTGACGACCTGCTCGATCTTGTCGGTCAGCGCCTTGGGCGCATCCTCGAACAGCAGGTGCGCCTCGTCGAAGAAGAAGACGAGCTTCGGCTTGTCCGGATCGCCGACCTCGGGAAGCGTCTCGAACAGCTCGCTCAGCAACCAGAGCAGGAAGGTCGCATAAAGCTTCGGGCTCTGCATCAGCTTGTCGGCGGCCAGGATATTGACATAGCCGCGGCCCTGATCGTCGAGCCCGAGAAAGTCATGAATGTCGAGCGCCGGTTCGCCGAAGAAATGCGCGCCACCCTGGCTGTCGAGTTGGAGCAGCTGGCGCTGGATCGAACCGACGCTGGCCTTGGTGACATTGCCATAGCGCGCCGAGAGCGCGTCCGCATTTTCGGCGCAATGTGCCAGCATCGCCTGGAGATCGCCAAGATCGAGCAGCAGCAGCCCTTCCTCGTCGGCATAGCGAAAGGCGACGTTGAGCACGCCTTCCTGGACTTCGTTGAGGTTCATGAGCCGGGCGAGCAGCAGCGGCCCCATTTCCGAGACGGTGGTGCGGATCGGATGGCCCTGCTCGCCATAGAGATCCCAGAACACCGCCGGATTGTCGCCCCATGTGAAATTTTGCAGCCCGATCTCGGCCGCGCGCGCGACCAGCTTGTCGGAATTTTTCGCGGTCGGCGACCCTGCCATCGCGATCCCCGCGAGATCGCCCTTCACGTCGGCAAGAAACACCGAAACGCCGGCGGCGGAGAAATTCTCCGCGATACCCTGCAAGGTGACGGTCTTGCCGGTGCCGGTAGCGCCAGCGATGAGCCCGTGGCGGTTGGCGCGGCGGAGATTGAGATGCTGCGGCTGGGGCCCCGCAGGGCTGGGGCTGGCACCGAGGAAGATCCCTTGCTCATCGATCATGCCGCTCTCCTATGATGCCGAAGCTGCAGGTTTAGCGGGCAACATCAGCAAGCGGAAGGCGGCAACGCGCGGGATATCACCCTCTCCTGAGGCGTTTACGCTCTCAACCCCAGCAGAGGAGGCGGACATGCCGCGCGGAGACAAGGATGCTTATACCAACAAGCAGAAGCGCAAGGCCGAGCATATCGAGGAAGGCTATGAAGATCGCGGCGTCCCGAAGAAGGAGGCCGAGCGCCGGGCGTGGGCGACGGTGAACAAGGAGTCGGGCGGCGGCAACAAGTCGGGCTCCGGCCGCGGCAAGCCCGACACCCATGTGTCGTCCTCACGAGGTGGCAAGGCGCATAAATCGGGCTCGGCCGAGCAGCGGTCGGCGGCAGCGCGGAAGGGATGGGTCACGCGGCGCAAGAACGCAGCGGCTTGACCAGCGACCTGACCAGGCTGCCGGACAATCGGCTCAGCCCCTTTTCGGTTTGTCCTTACCCTTGGCCTCGGCGCTCTTTTCGGCCTTGGCCGGGCCGTTCCCGTTGGCGATGTGCACCGACAGGAGGTTGCTGAGCTTCGCCTTGAAATTGGCGAGGTCCCGGCCGCCCAGCTGTTGGACGGTGGTGAACTTCATCGAGGCGGGGTTTATCGCCTGGCCATTGCGGAACACCTCATAATGGAGGTGCGGCCCGGTCGAGAGGCCGGTCGAGCCGACATAGCCGATCAACTGGCCCTGACGCACCCGCTCGCCGGGCTTGGCGATGATCCGGCTCATATGGGCGTAGCCGGTCGAGATGCCGCCGGCATGGTTGAGCCGGACATAATTGCCATGTCCGCCGTGACGGCCGGCGAAGCTGACCACGCCATCAGTCGCCGCCACGATCGGCGCGCCCATCGGGGCGCCGAAATCCATGCCCTGGTGCATGCGCGAGAAGCCGAGGATCGGATGGAAGCGCATGCCGAAGCTCGAGGTCAGGTGCCCGAGCACTGGCTGGCGCATGACGCCCTTGGTCTCACCGACGCCATTGGCTTCATACCATTGATCGCGGCCGCCGCTGCTCCACTTGAGCATTTGGACCTTCTTGCGGCCCTCGGTGATGCCGGCGAACAGCAGGCTGCCGATCTTGACCTCGCCGGTCTCGGCGCGGGCATGCTCGATGATGGCGTCGAAGCGTGCGTCCGAGCCGATGCCGCGCAGCGACAGCTTCTGCGACACCGCCTTGATGAAGGCCTCGATAGCATCGCCGGGCACGCCGGCGGCGCGGGCCGATTGATAAAGGCTCGAGCCGACCCGGCCCTGGATGCGCAGCGGCGTGTTGTCGACCGCGATCGGAATGCGCTTGAGACGGAGCTGCCCATCGATCCGCTCGAGCGCGAGCTTCAGGTCGAAGCGGGCGCGAAAGCCGAGCATTTCAAGCGGGCGCGGATCGGTCTTGACCGCGCGGCGGCCGAGCACGAGATCGATCCGGGTCCCCGCCTTGATATCGTCCAGCGATACCGCATCGGACACCAGCGTCGAGACGGTCCTGGCCTCTTCACGCGAGACGCCCGCCCGCTCGAGCACCCGGCCGAAGCCGTCGCCCTGGCCGATGGTCGCCGAGAGGTCGACCCGCGGCCGTTCCGGCGTATCGGTGAGCGGCTCGACCGCGCTGGTGGCGGCCAGTCGGCGGCCGGTATCGGCGCCGAGACCGAGCGGCGCGATCGAATATGCGCGAGCTTGCTCGTACTGGCCGGCGCTCATCGGCGCTTCCGCGGCAAAGCGGATCGGTTTGAACGTCGGCGTCATCATCCCGGCGGCAGTGCACAGGCCGAGACAGGTGAATAGGCCGCGATACCATTCGCGCGAGCCGATGCGCGCGCCGAGGTCGACGACCAGATCCGCGCCGGCCAGCCGGTCGATCGGCCCGTCGATGAGGCGGCCGATGCCCTGCAGGCGCCCGGGCGTGACAAGTGTCAGCGCGCGCCCGCCGCCCGAAGCATAGCCCTCCGTTGGGAATCCCTGGCCGCTGCTTTGGAACAAAGCCCCCGCCCCTTCTCAAAAAACGCTTATCTATTTGCCCTGGCGAGACATTTTCGCATTAGGCAGGATCAGTCTGCCTCGTCATGGTTAATGTCAAACTAATGCCGCGCGCCTGCGTGGCGTTATGCGACGAGTCGAGTCTTTTATACCCATGAGTCGAGTCGCGGCCGTTTCGAGCTTGCGTTCGTATCATCGGCTGCCAATCTTGCCTTCATGTCCAACTTCGCCACGCAGCCGGTTGTCGCCGTGCTGGGGCCGACCAACACCGGCAAGACCCATCTCGCGATCGAGCGGATGTGCGGCCATTCGAGCGGCATGATAGGCTTCCCGCTGCGATTGCTGGCGCGCGAGGTCTATGACCGGGTCGTTGCGATCAAGGGAAAGGATCGGGTGGCGTTGATCACCGGCGAGGAGAAGCTGCTTCCGCCGCATGCGCAATATTATCTGACGACCGCGGAATCGATGCCGCTGGATCGCGAATTCGCGTTCGTCGCGCTCGATGAGGCGCAACTCGCCACCGATCCCGAGCGCGGCCATGTCTTCACCGATCGGCTGCTGCGCGCGCGCGGCCGCGAGGAGACGATGATCCTCGGATCCGAAGCGCTGCGCCCGATGGTCCGCGCGCTGGTTCCGAAGGCCGAGATCATCGGCCGGCCGCGCTTCTCGACGCTCAGCTATGCCGGCGCGACCAAGCTGTCGCGGCTGCCGCCACGCTCCGCGATCGTCGCCTTCTCGGCGGAGGAGGTCTACGCCGTCGCCGAGATGCTGCGTCGCCTGCGTGGCGGCGCCGCCGTCGTCATGGGTGCGCTGAGCCCACGCACCCGGAACGCGCAGGTCGCGATGTTCCAGGCTGGCGAAGTCGATTATCTGGTGGCGACCGATGCGATCGGCATGGGGCTGAACATGGACGTCGCGCATGTCGCCTTCGCCTCGCTGCGCAAGTTCGACGGGCGACGGGCGCGACGGCTGACCATCTCGGAAATGGCGCAGATCGCCGGCCGCGCCGGCCGCCACCAGCGCGACGGCACCTTCGGCACGCTCGCGCTCGAAGGCAACAGCAACGCGCGCTTCGAGGATGAGGAAGTCGACGCCATCGAAGCGCATGTCTTCCCGCCGATCGACCATCTCTACTGGCGCGAGGGCCAGCCTTCACTCGCCAGCCTGGATGCGCTGATCACCGACCTCGAGCGGCGCCCCGACCGGCAGGTGCTGCGCGCTGCGCCACAGGCGATCGACCTGGCCGTGCTCAAGCGGCTCGCCGAGGAAGATTGGGTGCGGGAGCGGGCATGCGGCCAGGCGATGATCGCCCGGCTATGGGCGGCGTGCGGCCTGCCCGACTTCCGCAAGACGGGCCCCGAACCCCACAGCCGGCTGGTCGCGCGCGTCTTCCGCCATCTCAGCGAAGGCGATGGACATCTGCCGGTGGCCTGGTTCGCCGACGAGCTCGCCCGCCTGGACAGCGTGCAGGGGGACGTCGAGACATTGGCCGATCGCATCGCCGGGGTCCGCACCTGGGCCTATATCGCGCACCGCGTCGGCTGGCTCGCCGATGCCGAAACCTGGGCGGAGCGGACTCGCACGCTCGAGGAAAAGCTGTCCGACGCGCTGCACCAGCGACTGACCCAGCGTTTCGTCGACCGGCGGACGTCGGTGCTGATGCGCGATCTGGGGGCGAAGGGCGGCGAACTCATGCTGCCGGTCAAGGTCGACGACGAAGGCACCGTCACCGTCGATGGCGAACCGATCGGCCGGCTGATCGGCTTCCGCTTCAAGGCCGATCACCTCGCCCGCCATGGCGACATGAAACGGCTGATGGCGGCGGCGGAACGCCGTCTCGGCGTCGAGCTCGCATCGCGCGCGCGGCAGCTCGCCGCCGACCATGACAGCCAGTTCAGCCTGGCCACCGATATCGGCAGGCCGGTGGCGATCTTCTGGCGGGGCGACGTGGTGGCACGGCTGGAGAAGGGCCGCACGCTGTTGACCCCGCGCATCCGGCTGCACCGCGCGCTCGACCCGCTGGCAGCCGCCGATCGCGCGGGCGTGGAACAGCGGCTCGCGGCATGGCTCGAAAGCCGCATCCAGCGGGAATTGAAAGCGCTCTCCCGCTATTTCGAGGCGGCGCGCGATCCCGCCTGCCCAGCATCGCTTCGCGCGCTCCTATCGCCGCTGGCCGAAGCGGGGGGGATCATCTCCCGCACGGCCGTGGCGTCGGCAATCGAGCATCTCGATCGCGACGGCCGGTCGCGGGCCGAGCGGCTCGACGTCAAGATCGGTACGCTCGACGTCCATTCCCCAACCTTGCTGAAGCCCGAGCCGACACGCTGGCGGATCGCCCTGTTCGCAGCCGCCGAAGACCAGGTGATGCCTGAATTGCCCGTGCCCGGCGCAGTCTCCATGGCCACGCCGGCCGAGGCAGCCGCCTGCGAGGCGATGGTGCGCGCCGGCTATCGCGCACTGGGGGCGCAGATGCTCCGCGTCGACCTGGTCGAGCGGCTGGCGCGGATCGCGCACGACTCCCGCTCCGGCCGGGCGCCGTTCACGCCCGATCCCGGCCTCGCCACGTCGCTCGGGCTGCGCCATGCGAGCTTCGCGCAACTGATGCTGGCCCTGGGCTTTCGCGCGACGCCGCCCGGCCAGCCGGAAGCCTGGGTGTGGAAGGGCAAGCGCGAGCCGCGCAAGGAGAATGGGCGCCGGCCGGGCAATGCCTTCGGTGCGCTGGCCGACCTCTATCCCAATGGCGGCACTGGAAATGCGGCTCGATAAGTTCCTCTGGTTCGCGCGGTTGACCAAGACGCGGCGGCTGGCCCAGGAGATCGTGGCGGCGGGCCATCTGCGGATCGACGGACGGGTGGTCGATCGCCCGCATGCCATGGTGGCGGCAGGCAATGTGTTGAGCTTTCCGCTGCACGGCCGGGTGCGGGTGATCCGCATCGAAGCGCTGCCCGCGCGGCGCGGCCCCGCTCCGGAGGCGCGCCTGTGCTACACCGATCTGTCGCCGCCGCCTGTTGACGAGGGGACGGCTGCAACCTAACGGAGACCCGTTCATCACGACTTCGATCCCGCCGCATCGAGCAGCCTGGGATCGATCGCGATATTTTTGCAAGGCTGATCGACGTTAGTGGCCGAAGCGCAATGCGCTCCCACTAAGGTGTTCGGCCCAAGGGAGTAGCAATGACCTACGTCGTCACCGATGCCTGCATACGCTGCAAGTATATGGACTGTGTGGAGGTTTGCCCGGTCGACTGCTTCTATGAGGGCGACAATATGCTCGTCATCAACCCGAGCGAGTGCATCGACTGTGGCGTCTGCGAACCCGAGTGCCCCGCCGAAGCGATCCTTCCTGATACCGAATCGGGGCTGGAACAGTGGCTCGAAATCAACACCTCATTCTCGGCGCAATGGCCGAACATTACACGCAAGCGCGAAGCTCCCGCCGACGCCGACGAGTTCAAGGGCCTCGAAGGCAAATATGACAAATATTTCTCGCCGGAGCCCGGCCAGGGCGACTGACGCCCATATTATGGCGAGATAAATCGCCTGAAATCGCACTCCGCGTTGGCGAAATGCCCAAGATGCTGGCTTTTCGCATATAAATGTGTTACAGGATTCGTACTCGGGCGCGATCCAACCGCGCCCGCAACAAGGAACCTGTGATCCGCTGTGTCAGGATCGCCGTCGGCCGCCGCGGGGAAGGCGAGTCTGGCGGACCTGTACGGCATCCCAACGAAAGGTCTGCTAAATGGCTGCCAAGGCGCTGAGCTTCGTCGTCGGCGATTATGTCGTTTACCCCAAACATGGTGTCGGCCGCGTGGTCGAACTGCAAAGCCAGGAAATTGCCGGAGCCAAGCTCGAACTCTACGTGCTGCGCTTCGAGAAAGAGCGCATGACGCTGCGCGTTCCGACCAACAAGGCGGAAGCCGTCGGCATGCGCAAGCTGTCGTCGAGCGTGACGATGGGCGAGGCCCTCACCACGCTCAAGGGCAAGCCCAAGGTCAAGCGCACCATGTGGTCGCGCCGTGCCCAGGAATATGAAGCGAAGATCAACTCCGGCGACCTGGTGTCGATCTCCGAAGTGGTGCGCGACCTGTTCCGGGCCGACGACCAGCCCGAGCAGAGCTATTCCGAGCGCCAGATCTTCGAAGCGGCGACCAGCCGCCTCGCCCGCGAACTCGCCGCGATGGAAGCTGTCGATGAGCCCTCCGCACAGGAGAAGATCCTGGACATCCTCCGCAAGGCAGCGGCGATCCACAACAAATAAGCTTTCCGGCCTGCCGGAAGCGCGCAAGGGGCGGTCCTTCGGGGCCGCCTTTTTCGTTTTGGCGGCAAGCGCTTGCGATCGAAGCTCCTCTTCCGTATTATATTAGCAATACAGTATGGAAAGAACCGCCATGCGCTTATCGATCGCCAGCCTCGCCGCCCTGTCCCTCGTCACCGCCGCCTGTCCAGCGGCCGCCGCCACACGCCCCTTTCCGGTACCGGGCTTCTCGAAGCTCCGCGTGGAAGGCCCTTATACGGTTCGCGTCCACACGGGCACCAAGCCATCGGTCACCGCGCGCGGGCCACAGGCGCAGATCGACAAGCTGACCGTCGAATCGCGCGGCGATATGCTGGTCATCTCCACCGAGAAAAGCTGGAACTGGCGCAATATGGGATGGGGCAAGAGCGAGACGGTGTCTATCGACATCGGCGTGCCGATGCTCGACGCCGCCACGCTGGCCGGATCAGGCGAAATGAATGTCGACATGATCCGAGGCAGCGACTTCATGGCCGCCCTGACCGGATCGGGCAACCTGTCGATCGCGCGGCTCGAAACCAGCCGGTTGAAGGCGGTCGTCGCCGGATCGGGCGAGCTGAGCATCAACGGCCGCACCGGCCGTGCCGAGACGTCCGTTCAGGGGTCGGGCGACCTGCGCGCGGGAGCGCTCACCGTCGGCCTGCTCAATGCGTCGGTCACGGGGTCCGGCGATATCGCGGTGGGCCCGACCAAGGTTGCCAGAGCGAATGTCGTGGGCTCCGGCAACATCATGATCGCCGGTCGGCCGAGCTGCACGAAGAACAAGGTCGGTTCAGGCGATATTATCTGCGGCGACGGGGTCAGATAAGGCCGAGCGTCGCCAGCTCGGCGTGCAAGCCCGCCGGAATGCGGGTGCCCGCATCGTCGCCCGCCGCCAGGTCGCGGGGTATGTCCGCGGCGGTGATGTAGCGCCAGCCCTGATGCGCGCGGCGCGGGCGCGGTTCCACCTCGATCAACGTCGGCGCCAGGACGATCCCGCAGCGGCCGCCCTCGATTTCCTCGAAACCGAGCAGCGGCTGACGCAGGCCGAAGCGATGCTGCGATATCCAGAACAGCGATCCGCCCACAAGCTCTTCGGCCCGCTTCGGCCGGTAGCGGGTCGACAACAGGATGTTCTCGCCGCGCTCGATCCGGTCCGCCAGACGCGCCCGCAGCACATCGAAACTGTCGCAACCAAAGGCGATCTTGGTCAGATGAAGTTCGCTCATCCCGGCAATATCGGCATCGCCCCCAAACGGATCAACCGTGCAATCCCCACAAGGCCGCCAGGCCGAGGAACGAGAAGAAGCCCATGACGTCGGTTGCAGTCGTGACGAATACGGCGGAAGACACCGCCGGATCGGCGCCGGCTTTGTCCAGGCCCACCGGCACCAGGATTCCGGCCAGGCCTGCTGTGATGTTGTTGATCACCATCGCCAGGCAGATGACGATGCCGAGGTCGCGATTGCCGTAGAGCAAGCCGACGGCAAGTCCGATCATGGCGCCAAGGCACAGCCCGTTCATGACCGCGATACGCAGCTCCCGAAAGATCATGCGTTGCGTATTCGACGAGGTGAGCTGGTTCAGGGCCAGCGCGCGCACCGCCACCGCCATGGTCTGCGTTCCGGCATTGCCACCCATGCCAGACACGATCGGCATCAGGACGGCGAGCACCACCAGGCGCGAGATCGTGCCCTGGAACAGGCCGACCACCGATGCCGCTATGATGGCCGTGCCCAGATTCACCACCAGCCAGGACAGCCGCACCTTCACTGTCTCGAACACGGGCTCGTTGATGTCGCCATCGCCGGCGCCCGACAGCTTGAGGATATCTTCGCCGGCCTCTTCCTGAATGATGTGCACCACATCATCGACAGTGATCATGCCCACCAGCCGACCAGCCGGATCGACCACGGCCGCCGAGATCAGCGCATATTTCTGGAAGCGCAGCGCGACTTCCTCCTGGTCCATATCGACCGGGATCAACGTCTGCTCGCGCTGCATCACATCGCTGATCAGGATCTTGCGCGGCGTGCGCATCACCCAGCTCAGCTTGCAGGTGCCGATCGGATGATGCGCCGCATCGACAACGAATATTTCCCAGAAGTCGGTGGTGAGATCCTCGTTGCGGCGCAGATAATCGAGCACGTCGCCGACCGACCAATGTTCGGGCACCGCGATCAGATCGCGCTGCATCAGCCGGCCTGCCGATTCCTCCGGATAGGACAGCGCCTCTTCGATCGCGGCGCGATCGTCGGGCTCCATCGCGCGCAGCACCGCGCGCTGATCCTCCTCCTCGAGCTCCTCGATGATCGCGACCGCGTCGTCGGTTTCGAGCTGGGTGGCGATCTCCGCGACCTCATGCGGCGCCAGCGCCTCGATCAGCTCTTCGCGGACCCACTCGTTCATCTCGGACAGGACGTCGCCATCGAGCAGCTCGGCGATCGCGGCTGCGATCGGCTGGCGCATATCCTGGGGCGCCAGTTCGAACAGGTCGGCGATATCGGCGGGGTGAAGCGGCCTGACAAGCGCACGCGCGCCTTCGGCATCGCCTTCCTCCACGCACGCGATCACGGCATCGACGAAGCTCGATTTCAGCCGGTCGTCAGCATCGTGAAGCGCCTCCGCCGGCGCGGGATCGGCGGACTCAATGTCGGTTTCGCTCATGCCGTCCTCCGCGCTTCGGGCCGGGTACTGGGCTGGCTCTAGGAGGAGAATCCGCGGCGGGCAATGCCCGGGGGCGCTATTGTGCGGTCCAATATCTCAGCCGATCACTCGAAGCCGGCAGGCTCCGCCTTTGCGCCCTTCGCCACTATCGGCTTCATCAGCAGCAGAACGGGCAGCAGGCAGACCACCGTCCACATCATCGCCCAGAAATCGTTGATGTAAGCCACCATCATCGCCTGCCGCGTAACCTCGGCATTGGCGATGGTGGCAGCTTTCTCTGCTAAGTTCACGCCGCCAAGCGTCTTCAGCATGGCGAGCGGCGTCCCATTCGATCCCAGCAGCGCCCCGATCTCGGCGTGATTGATCTGGACATTGCGCGCCAGCAGCGCGGTGAACAGCGCGATGGTCAATGATGTGCCGACATTGCGGAACAGCGCGGACAGTGCGGCCGCCTCGGTTCGCAACGCCGCAGGAACGCTGGCGACGACCGCGAAGTTGAGCACCATCATCATCAGGCCCATTCCCAAGCCCTGCAGCACGCCTGACCAGAGGACCGCCGAGGAATCCATCTGCACGGTAAACCCCGTCTGAACCGCCAGCGAGGCGATCACCAGCAGCATGCCGATGGCGAGCTGGTAGCGTCCGTCCATCCGCCGCATCATCTGCCCTCCGATCAGGATCGCCACCGCGACGGCAATTCCGCGGGGAATCAGGGCGACGCCGGCGAGATAGACGGGGTAGCCGAGCAAGGTCACCAGCAGCGATGGCAGCAGCGCATTTGCTGCGATGATGATCGGCATGACTATGGCGCTGACGACGATGGCGCTGGTGAAGGTGCGATTGGCAAACAGGCCGACCGAGATGATCGGGCTCGGCGCCTTGCGCAAATGAAAGATCAGCATCCAGAAGGCGGATATGCTGACGCCGAACTCGATCAGGATCTCGGGCGATTCGAACCAATCCTGCTGCGTGCCGCGATCGAGCGCGAGCTGGAGACCGCACAGAGCGATGACGATCATCGCAAAGCCAATATGATCGAACGTCCGCCGCGCGGACGGAAAATCGGGGAGGGCTATGAACGTGCCGACCAGCGCAGCCACCCCGATCGGCACGTTCAGGAAAAATACCCAGCGCCAGTTGAAGGTGTCGGTAAGCCAGCCGCCGATCACCGGCCCTAGGATCGGGGCCACCATCGTGGCGAACCCCCACATCGTGATGGCGCGCACCTGCCTTGATGGCGGATTCATATCGTAGAGGAAGGCCTGGGCCATCGGTATCAGAAAGGCGCCGAAAAACCCTTGGGCGAGCCGCGCCGCCACCATCATCGGCAGAGTGATCGCGACGCCGCACAGCATCGAGGCCAGCGTGAACCCCAGGACGCATGCGCCGAACATGCGGCGGCGCCCGAACCGGCCGGCCAGCCACGCCGTCATCGGAGCGCCGATCGCCGTCGCGACGATGTAGGAGGTGAGCACCCAGTTTATGCTCTCGGGCGTGGCCCCAAGCGCAGCCTGCATATGGGGGAGCGCAACCGTGGCGATCGTTTGATCCAGCGCAACCAGGATGGTCGCGCCGATCATGATAATCGTCGCTATAGCCTTCGGCAGCGGGGCGATCGGGACGAGCGCCCGGTCCTCCTCCGCCGCGCCGGCATGAGCCCGGCCAGCCGCCGAGGGCCGGCCGGCCGGCATTGCGTCGCTGTCGATCTTGCTCATGCCGCTCCGCGTAACCCTTCCAGGACGCTGTATAAGCTGGTGCGGCGCGGTGGAAGCGCTTTACGCGATGGAGTTGCGCGGCTGCAATCAGCACTCGCCTCGCCGGGCATCTCTCGATAGGGACGGCGCGAGATTCGCTCGTCGAGAAGGAGAATATGATGGCCGCCGATCCCGAAAACACGCTCATCATGACGCTGGAGGGCGGCGATGTCGTCATCAACCTGCGCCCCGACCTGGCTCCCGGCCATGTCGACCACATCAAGGGACTCGTTCGCGAGGGCTTCTACGACGGGGTTGTGTTCCACCGCGTCATCCCCGGCTTCATGGCGCAGGGCGGCGATCCGACCGGCACCGGCATGGGCGGCTCGGACAAGCCCAACC
This sequence comes from Rhizorhabdus sp. P4_G6, assembly GCF_056401045.1. Taxonomy (NCBI): domain Bacteria; kingdom Pseudomonadati; phylum Pseudomonadota; class Alphaproteobacteria; order Sphingomonadales; family Rhizorhabdaceae; genus Rhizorhabdus; species Rhizorhabdus sp. P4_G6. The sequence continues at coordinate 41,686 of NZ_JBFUKC010000017.1, forward strand.
TGAAAGCCGAATTCAACCGCGAACCGCACGTTCGCGGCGTCTGCTCGATGGCGCGCAGCGCCAGCCCGAACAGCGCCAACAGCCAGTTCTTCATCTGCTTCGACGACGCGCGCTTCCTCGATGGCCAGTACACCGTGTGGGGCATCGTCGAGTCGGGCATGGAACATGTCGACGCGCTGCCGAAGGGCGAGCCGCCGCGCGAACCCGGCAAGATCGTCAAGGCGAAGATCGCCGCCGACGCATGACGGACCAGGGATCATCTCGATCTGCGATCGGGACGATCTTTCCTAGACCTTGATCGGATCAGGCTGGATCAGCCTGATCCGTGAATCAAGGTCTAAACCATTGACAGAGCATGATTCATGCTTTCGGCGGAAGCGCGACACGCTTCCACCTCCAACGATCATGCTCTACGCCATGGCCATAAGTCCCCTGGCCATGGGTCACTGCGTCGACACCGTGCTGAACAGCCAGTCGTGGAAGATTCGTACCGCGCGGGTCGTGAGCGCCGGACGGCGGCACGCAAACCAATAGCCGTAGGGGCTGTCGATGCTGTAGTCGAACAGGCTGGTCAGCCTGTCATCGTGCGCATCGTCGAGGTGGCTCTGCAGCATGAAGGCGACTCCGAGCCCCTGCGCGGCGGCATCCAGCATGAGCTGGCCCGAATCGAATAGGTCGACGGCAGCAGGTTCCACGTCCGGGCGGCCCAGCGCTTCCCGCCAGATATTGAACAACTCTGACATGTCCCTGTGCAGGAAGATCGTCAGGCGGGCGATATCGTCGAACCGGTTCACCGGAAAGCGACCGCCGGTCAGCGACCGGCTGACGATGGCCACGGTCGTGTCGCGGTCGATCCGCCGCGAATAGAGGCTCGAGTCGATGTCGCGCGCGAGCACGATCGCAGCGTCGACCCCCTCGCCGAGTCGCGCCAGAGCATGACTGCCGGTATCGATATCGATGTGGAGTTCAGGGTGGCGCTGGCGCAGTTCCGGAAGGCGGCCCATCAGTCGCTGCGACGCGAAGAGCGGCATGACGCCGAGCCGCAGCCGAACGAGTTCGGTGTCTCCCGACGTGGCGTCGATGGCGAGGGTCAGCGCATCGAGCGCGGGAGCGATGCGGGACAACAACATCTCTCCGTCCGATGACAGCATCATTGCCTGGTGCCGGCGTTCGAACAGGCTGCGGCCCATGAATCGTTCCAGCGCCTGCACGCGTCGGCTGAGCGCAGGTGAAGACAGCGCCAATTCCTCGGCCGCAGCCTTCACCGACCCCAGCCGCGCCACCTGCACGAACGCTTCGATGGCGGTAAGGGGAGGCAATCTACGCATGTCAGCATCCCATCAGAACGCGCGGCTCGTTGCAACGCAAAACGGGGCAAGTCGTAAGGGGCGCGAGCCATGCGCCCTTTAACTCTATCTATATCGTGGTTTCAAGGTTGCATTTTTTGCAACTTAGTCAGCAGTCTAAGCATTTGCGACAATCGATGCCGCACCGCAATAAGGACAGGCCTTTCAGGCATCCTCTCCTAAAACTTTACGGCCGGCCCTCATGGGGTCGGCCTTTTTTTTGGGCCGCCGCGCAACCCTGCGCGGTTCGGGCGGTTGATCATCTCCCTGCCGTATCCGAAACGGGTGGTGCTTGCCTTTGCCGGCATCATTTGCGACGGGGGCGGAGCAAGATCAAAAGCCGACAGGAACATCATGGGTGAGTTTTCGGCCGAACAGGCGCTGGGAAGCGGCGTGAAGGCCCGCTCGGCATCCACCGCGACCAACCCTCTGGCGTTGTTCTTCCGCGAGTTCCTCCGCCACCCCGTGATGATCGGATCGGTCATCCCGTCGTCGAAGCGCACGATCGAATCGATGCTGTCTCGGGTGGACTGGGCAAATACGAAGCTGTTCGTCGAATATGGGCCGGGCGTGGGCACCTTCTGCGGCACCATCCTCGAACGGCTCGCCCCCGATGCCACCTTGCTCGTCATCGACACCAACCCTGTATTCGTCGATTTCCTGCACCGCAAATTCGCCGACACCCGCTTCGTTGCGGTTCACGGCTCCGCCGAGGACGTCAACGAGATCGTCGCCGCGCATGGCTTCGACAAGGCCGATTATGTGCTCTCGGGCCTCCCCTTCTCGACATTGCCCCAAGGCGTCGGTGCTGCGATCGCGGATGCGACCCACCGCGTTCTCGAGCCAGGCGGCGCTTTCCTCATCTATCAATATTCGCCCTATGTGCTGAAATTGCTCGAACCGCTGTTCGACCGCATCGACCGCGATCTGGAATGGTGGAATATACCGCCGTGCGGTCTCTTCTGGGCGTACAAGGCGGCCGCGTGAGCTTTATCGGCGAAATGGACGGGACGGTCGGGTGTGGCATCCCCGTCATCGAGCGAGCCTCCATTTTCCTTTACATTTTCGCATAGCCCTGTTAGCCGCGCCCTCTTTCCGAATTCAGCTATAGCGGAGCGTTTTATGGCGCGCGTCACGGTCGAGGATTGCGTCGACAAGATTTCTAACCGGTTCGACCTTGTTCTGATGGCCGCCCAGCGCGCTCGCCAGATCTCGGGTGGCGCCGAACTGACGATCGATCGCGATCGCGACAAAAATCCGGTGGTCGCGTTGCGCGAGATCGCCGATGAGACCGTCATTCCCGACGAGTTGCACGAGGCGCTCGTCTCGTCGCTGCAGCGCGTCCGCGTCGACGACGATGATGCGCCCGATGAGATCGGCTCGCTGGCGGCTTCGGCCGAGGCGCTTCGCCTCACCGCCGCCGCTCCGCCGCGCAACCAGAATATCGGCGGCGACTACGAGTAAACCTTGGCGGGCGAGATCTCGCGATCTTCGCTTAGCGTTTGACAGACATGCCGGCTCGCCTCCCGGGAGGCGGGCCGGTGTTGCTTTTGGGGAACGCGGCGTCCGGCTTTTGGCATAAACCCAGCCAGTGCCGACATTTGCTTGTTGCATCCACAGCGGCGCCACCCCCACATAAGCATGTGCTAAGACAATATGAACTTGTGGATCGGGTGCTGGCCTACGACCCGGACGCCGACGAGGCGTTGCTGAATCGCGCCTATGTCTTTTCGATGCAGGCGCATGGCAGCCAGAAGCGTGCCAGCGGCGATCCCTATTTCAGCCACCCGATCGAGGTTGCCGGCATCCTGACCGACCTCCAGCTCGACGACGAGACGATCGCAACCGCCATCCTCCACGACACCATCGAGGATACGGTCGCGACCGCAGAGCAGATCGAGAAGAGCTTCGGCCCGTCGGTGGCGCGGCTTGTCGATGGCGTGACCAAGCTATCAAAGATCGAAGCCCAGACCGAGAATGAACGCGCGGCGGAGAATCTGCGGAAATTCCTGCTCGCCATGTCGAGCGATATCCGCGTGCTGCTGGTCAAGCTGGCCGATCGGCTGCACAATATGCGGACGCTTCATCACATCGGCTCCGAAGTGAAGCGGCGGCGCATCGCCCGCGAGACGATGGACATCTACGCCCCCCTCGCCGAGCGCATCGGCATGTACGAGTTCATGCGCGAGATGCAGACGCTGGCGTTCCAGCAACTCGAGCCGGATGCCTATGCCTCTATCACCAAGCGGCTTCATCAGCTGCATGAAGGTGGCGGCGATATTATCTCGCGCATCAGTTCGGGAGTGCGGTTGCAATTGAGCCGGGCCGGTATCCAGGCCGAGATCCAGGGCCGGGAAAAGCATCCTTATTCGATCTGGAAGAAGATGGCCGAGCGGCACATCAGCTTCGAGCAGCTGTCCGACGTGATGGCATTCCGCGTGGTCGTCGACGACATCGATGACTGCTATAAGGCGCTGGGTGTTCTGCACCGACGCTGGCCCATGGTTCCCGGCCGGTTCAAGGACTATGTCTCCACCCCCAAGCGCAATGGCTATCGGTCGCTCCACACCTCCGTGATCCACTCGGAGAAGATGCGGATCGAGGTGCAGATCCGTACCCGCGAAATGCACGCCCAGGCCGAATATGGTCTCGCAGCCCACTGGGCCTACAAACAGGGCAAGCCTTCGCGCGAAGCCAGCAGCCATAGCTGGATCCGCGACCTCGTCGACATTCTGGAGCACGCCGACAATCCCGAGGAGCTGCTCGAGCACACCAAGATGGCGATGTACCAGGATCGCATCTTCGCCTTCAGCCCGACCGGCGAGCTGATCCAGCTGCCCAAGGGATCGACCGCGATCGACTTCGCCTATGCCGTCCATACCGATGTCGGCGACACGACAGTTGGCGCGAAGGTCAATGGCCGGGTGGTGCCGCTCAGGACACCGATCGAGAATGGCGATCAGGTCCAGATATTGCGCTCGAAGGCGCAGGAGCCGCAGGTCGAATGGCTGACCTTCGCCTTCACCGGCAAGGCGCGCTCTTCGATCCGCCGGTCGGTACGGCAGAAGGAGCGCGAGGAAACGATCGCGCTCGGCCGCAAGTTCTACGACGAGATCGTCAAGCGCATCCCCGCCCAGCTGGGGCCGGAAGCGCAGCCCGAAGCGCTCAAGCGCCTCAAGCTGCCGGACGAGGATGCGCTGATGGAGGCGATCGCCCGCAAGCTGGTCGATGACGCCACGGTGATGGATGCGCTGATGCCCGGGAGCGCCGAAAAAGCGGGTGTCAAGCGCAAGGAAGGCGCGCAGAGCGAGGCGATCTCGATGAAGGGACTCACGCCGGGTGTCGCGTTCCAGCTCGCCGCTTGCTGCAATCCGGTGCCGGGCGACCGGATCATCGGCATCCGCCGGCCGGACGAGCCGGTCGAGGTCCATACCATCGACTGCCGCAAGCTGGTCGAGAACCAGGACGCCGATTGGGTCGATCTTGCCTGGGGAGACGGCTCCGATGGCGGCACTGCGAAGCTTACCGTTATCGTCAGGAACGAGCCGGGTGCGCTTGGAATCATGTCAGGCATATTGGGCGCGCACCAGGCGAACATCGTCAATCTTTCCCTCTCGCACCGCGACGCCGCCTTCCACACCTATGACGTCACGATCGAAGTGCATGACGTCCAGCATCTGATGAAGATTGTCGCGGCGCTACGCGCGGCGGATGCGGTATCGCAGGCCGAGCGAACGCCAGCGGGCTGACCGGCCTGCTATCTACAATCCGAGTTGGGCGAGGCTGCCAGGCACGACCGCGCGCAGCTCGATCAGGCTGGGGGTAGCCAGAACCAGCCCTAGAATGATGTCGAAGGTGCGGATCGGCCGCAGCCGGTTTCCCCGCGCGGGCCGTCGTCCCAGGTCCTGGACGGTTATCCACAGCATCGCACAGCCGCATGCCGCGGCCACGGCCAGCAATATGATGAAGGGCAGCGCGGCGATTTCGGGCCACACGGCATAGATCGGCCACAGGACGAGGGCAGCAAGCCCCGCGGCGCTGCCTGTACCGGCGATCTGGTGGATTTTCCATGATGTCGGACGGATCATGCCGGGTGTTGCGCCTTGTGCGAGCCGGGCGTCAAGGCGCGATACACGTCCTGCGGCAATCCGGAATGCCGGAAAGCCCCGACGCATGCGCGAGGGGGCTGAAACCGAAGCTTGTATGGCTATGTGGAGGCACGCCGATCATGATCGGCGAAAAAGCCGCCGACATGATCCTCGCGGCGGCCTGACGCTCCCGCCGTCAGGCGTTGAAGTTGAGCCGCAGCCCGGGTCGCGGCCAGCGGCATTTGAACAGCTTGCCGGTGCCCGACGCGGTGATCCAAGCATCACGCATGTCCGCGCCCCCAAAACAGATGTTGGTCACAACCGGATCGGGGAAGCCGACGTGCTCAACACCGCCCGCCGGATCGAAGATCGAAATGCCGCCGTTCATGATCGTTGCCACGCAGACCTTTCCGTCTGCCTCTATCGCGAGGCTGTCTAATGGCTGGTAGCCCGGCAGCGGCCCGAGCACGACTGGAGCTTGTCCCGGTTCTTTCTCCTGGGCCAGCACGCCCGGCGCCTCGATCGCGAACGACCACACACGGCTCGTGTAGCTCTCGGCGGTATAGACGCGCGCTTCGTCGGGCGAGAGCCCGATGCCGTTAGGACCAAATAGTCCACTCCGCATTCGTCGGATCGATGATCCGTCGGGCTTGGCGTAGAGGATATGGCCGATGTCGAGCTGTTCCTGGCCGATCTTGCCCAGGTCGGTGAACCAGAAGCCGCCGCTCTTGTCGAACACGATATCGTTCGGCCCGCGTAATTGCTTGCCCTCGCAGGATTCATAGAGCGTCGTGCTAGCGCCGGTTGCGAGATCGACTCGCTGGATAGACCCCGTGCGATAGTCATCCGCCTCGCCCGACGGCATGCTGAAGCCTCCCTCGTCGGACCAGCAGAACCCGCCATTGTTCGTGACGTATACCGCGCCATCGGGGCCGATCGCGGCGCCGTTGGGTCCGCCACCGAGCTCCGCGACGACCTCGATACGGCCATCTGGCCACACTCGCGACAGCGTCTGGCGCCGCATCTCGACCAATATGATCGATCCGTCCGCCATCGCGATCGGGCCCTCGGGGAATTGCAGGCCTTCCGTTACGATTTCGAATTCCATGGCGTTGTTCCTCTCAGTTGTGCGCCCTCACCGAACGTCCGGCGGCAGCGCCCTTTCGACACGATCGAGTTCAGCGGTCCTGTCCGACGCGAGCAGATAGCCTGTCCGAATGAGGTGGTCCGCTCGCCTCGCCACGAGTGAGCGATAAGTTTGCCTGCTGCCGTAGCGCGCGCCGATTTCGGCCGTGGACCAAGGCTCCCATCCCGAAAAATTACCGCAGACGTCGTTGATCGAACGGACACCGACTGGCGATAAAGCCGGTGGAGCGGGCCGCCCGACGGGTGCGGTGGCTTCGATCAGCCCTATCCCGCCCAAGGGCACGCCGTCCACGTCGGCCGCCGGAATCCAAAGCGGTGCGCTGCCGAGCCGGTTGATACCAGCGAGTTTTGCCGGCGCGGGCGCGAGCATGAACGGCGCGTCGGGCGGCAGCCGGTGTCGCGTCGCCGTCCGGATGCCAATCGCGTCGGCCAGCCCCAGCAGCAGCGCGCGGACCGCCGTCGCATCACTGACCGCGTTGAGCGCGACAGGCTGTCCGCCATTGCAGCCCATCGCCCCGAACAGTTGCGCGAGCGGCGCGTTCGTGCCGGGCGCGTGCGCCGCCATCGTGGCAAAGCGATGAAGCCGCGCGGGACCCGGCGCACGCGCAAAAAGCCCGGCGCGCAACCGATAAAAGTCGGTAAGCGCGGCGAGATCCACCAGGACAGGGTCGCTGCGCGGCCGCCTGAGCAACTCCGATGGCATGAGCGGCGCGAGGTCGGGCGGCACGTAGGGAAATTGTGCGCCGCCCGCGGCGAAACGATTGATCGCCAGTACCACGCCAACGCCGTTACGCGTAAACACCCCTTGATAAACACCGCGACCGTTTGCCGGATCGACGTTGAAGCCTTCGGCCACGACGCTGTTGACCAGCCACGCACTCTGGCTAACGCCGGCAAGGATCAAGCGATGGAAGACGGGGATTGGCGTCGATCCGTCGCGGAAACGGCCGCTGAGCCAACGACCGAAATCGCGCACGATCACCTCGCCGACGCCTTGGGCATCCGGCGGTACGCCCGAGGCGATCCCGACCTGCCACTGGATGAGTGCAAGCGAGAGGTGCTGTCCGAGTAGGAACCGTTCGCCATCCGCGCGCTGAGCGGCAGGGTTCGCGACTCCTGCATCGCGGGCGGGCAAGGCGGCCAGGGTAGACAGCGCCCCCATGCCGCGGTTCGCGGCCTCCACGATGATGCCGTCCGCATTCGCTGCCCGTTGTGGCACGAGCAGCTCGAACGCAGCGGAATAGCGCAGCGCGGAAGCGCGCATATGCGCCGATATACCCGCCACCCCCTCCTCCGGCGAGACTTGCCCGTGAATCTCGCCACGAAGCCGGCGAAAGGCTATTCCCCCGAACACGCCTGCCGGAATATTCTCGCCAATCTCGACGGACGTCACCGCGGAAACCGGATGAGCGGCTGCGGGCGCGACTGCGATCACCAGCAGCAGCCAGAGCTGCGCAGCCCACGCCATGGCGTCCTTCGGCCTAGTCAAAGACGGCTCACGCCGCTGCCGGACGCGCGCGCTCCAGCGAGCAGTTCGAGCGCTTCGAACGGGGTGCCGCTGTGCTCCGTTTCCCAACCGGTTTGCCCGGTTGCGCGTTCGGCTCCGCGGCTCAGTTCCCGCGCACTCGGAAACAGCATGGCCTCTCTCCAATGGCCAAGCGGCTGCTCATTCGTAGTCTGACCCCGGCGCCGGCACGAGGCGAGCCCTCCGGTTCAGAAGGGGGCGCAGATAGGACGGATCGGATCGCGTCTGGCTCGGCAATCCGCTTGCATAGGGATCTGGCGCATTAGCGAAAGGCAGGGGCGCGCCCTCGACAAGACACATCGCCTCGATGATCGCATAGCGAAAGGCAATCTTCCAGTGACCGTCCCGCCTCTCGAGCCGATCAAGATAGCGGCCCCAACTTATGCTGTTTTTGCCGTCGACGTTCGAACCGGAAAATATCCAGTATGTCTCGGTGTGGGCAGTGTCGCCGTCGATGTCGCAGCTTTGGTTGGTGAGATGGTGCAGCGTCGTCTTGTGGAAGCGCTTATGAGTATCGTAGATCCAGTCAAAGAATTCGTCGGGTGTGCCATTGAAACCCTTGTGGTCGTCTGTCCCGTCAGGGTGGAAGACGGTGAGGAACAGTTCCCTGTCGAGCCGATCGTCTCCGCGCGCAAGGCGAACTACGCAGTCTCTGATCGCCTGGCGATCCTCAAGATTCTGCAACCGCGCTTCGAGCGCCGCCAACCTGCTTTCGTCTGACATCTTCCTCTCCCCAAGCTTTCAGCCGGCGTCCAGCGGGTTTCCGGTCGCCAGATTGCCCCAGCGGAGCGCCGCGACCATGCCTCCGTCGATCAACAGGTCGGTGCCGGTGACGTAGGCCGCGTCGCGGCTAGCCAGCCACTCGACGCAAGTGGCGATTTCCTCCGATAGCCCAAGCCGCCGGATGGGCTGCGCTGCGATAGCATCATCGACGGGTGAGCCCGCGTTACGCTCGAAGGCAATGCCTGGTGTCGCGATGATGCCGGGGCTCACCGAAAGAATCCGGCCGCCGCGCATACCCCAGGCAGGCGCCAGCGCTTGCACGCGGAGCTGATTGCAACGCTTTGCAAGCCAATAAGCGCCCATTCCGGTCTCCCAGCCTTCGACCCGCTTGGCGATCGCAATCAGCTCAGAGGCCGGCGCCACCGCGAAGGCGCGCTCGACCTCGGTCGGCACGGGCGTGTAATATGCGGCATTGCTGGCGATGAAGATACCGACCGAGCCATTGCCGACGAGTGGAAGAAATGCGTCCATCACCCGGATCGTGCCGAGCATGTTAACGTCCAAGATGCGCTCGGCATCTGCCATGCGGGGCGTTAGGCCGGCGGTATTCAACAGGCAATCCAGATTGCCCAAGCCGCTTGCGCGATCGGCAAAGGCTTCGACCGAAGCTGGGTCCGACACATCGATCAGGCTGGAATCGACATCATAGCCGTCTGCTGCAAGCTCGGAAGCCTTCGCTTTCAGAACCGCAGCGTCAAAATCGCCGATCAGCAGCCGCCGCGCCCGTCCGAGCCGGCGCGCGCAGTTGATGCCGAAACCTCGTACGCCGATGACGACCGCTAGTCCGCCCAATTCCAATCTCCTCGTCCCGGCCACCCCGCTAATTCCTCGAAGCGGCGCCCGCCACGTCCTAACAGGTTAGAGTTCAAAGCAGCGCGGCGTCAGCTGCTCTTCGTTGCCGACGGTACCGCGCGAATCCTGTGTCAGCTTGGCGGCAATCGAACGGGCTCGCGATAGACTGCGACGGCTGCTTCTGGCCGGCGGGGGCAGGGCCAATCACTGGTGCGCGTTTCACCGAACCCCCGGTTACTGGCGCGTATCGACCATGGCGGCACGCGCGCCGTCCTCTTCCCCAATGACGTCGCGCTGGGGCCCGATCGCATGCTCTACATGGCAGATTCGGGCGTCCCGCCTAAGAAAATGTCGATTCCACCATCGATGATCGTCTGCGCGCAAGCCTTGTAAACGGGTGGGTGGGCTGATCGACGGGACACCCGTGCCGGTAAATGATCCGACAGACAGAATGAGTGTTATTGCGCAATATCCCGACCTATGTTGCTGCCCTCCTATCAGATCATGCCCCGCTGTTCCGATAGTGAGCCAGAAGGTCGGCGAAAAAGGGATATGGCTTGGGCGACCAGGGGTAGCGATGCCGGGAGCAGGCCATCGGGCCGCGCCGTCGCGCTTCATCCGTCCGGCCACAAGCAGGGAGGAGCACGTGAGGGATTTCTTTTTCGAGCACGATTGCCTGGACGTCGCCCGCATGGTGAAAAGCGGCGAAGTATCCGCTACCGAAATGCTCGAGCTGTCGATCGAGATCGCGGAAACGCTCAACCCCACATATAACTTCATCGCCCAGCGCCATTACGAGGCCGCCCGCGCCGACATCGCTCGCGGTCTTCCGGACGGGCCGCTGACCGGTGTGCCGTGGCTGCTGAAGGACCTCAACATCTACATTGGCGGCCAGATCACCGAGGAAGGCAGCGCGTTCTTCCGCGACAATCGCGCCACTGTGACTTCCGAACTGGCGCGGCGATACAGTGCCGCCGGGCTGGTGACTTTCGGGCGCACCACCACCCCCGAACTGGGCATGACCCCCAGCACGGTGACGGCGCTGCATGGCGCCACCCGCAACCCGTGGAATCCGGACCACATTGCCGGCGGCTCCAGCGGAGGATCCGCGGCGGCAGTCGCGGCGGGMGTGCTGCCCGCTGCCCATGCGACCGACGGCGGCGGATCGATCCGCATCCCGGCATCCTGCTGCGGACTGTTCGGCCTGAAGCCCAGCCGCGGGCGCATCCCGCTCGGCCCGCCGCGGACCGAGGGCTGGATCGGAGCGAAATGCTCGCACGTCGTCTCGCGTAGCGTGCGCGACAGCGCGGCGCTGCTCGACGCCACCCACGGCATCGAATCAGGCGCACGTTATGACGCGCCCGCACCGGCGCGGGCCTTTCTCGCCGAAGTCGGCCGCGACCCCGGCCGGCTGCGCATCGCGCTGCAGGTGAGGCCGCTGGCAGGCGAGAGAGCCCATCCGGACATTGAGGCCGCCGTCCTGGAGACAGCGCGGCTGTGCGAGGAATTGGGCCACCAGGTGACCGAGGCAGCGCCGGCAGTCGACGGCGATGCGTTCAACCAGGCGTTTTTCGCGATCATGGCCGCCTCGACCGCCGCGAACCTGACCGAGCGCGCGAAGCAGACCGGGATTGCGGTCGGACCGGAAATTGTCGAGCCGCGCACCCTGTTCATCTACGATATCGGCATGCAGGTGTCAGGCTGGGAGGTGATCCGCGCCAACCAGACGATGCAGGAGGCGGCGGTGGCTGTCGCCGAGCTGCTCCGTGATTTCGACGTCATCCTCTCGCCGACCTTGGCAACGCTGCCACTGCGTCAGGGACTGCTTGATCCGCTGTCCAACGATCAGGAGACCTACAACCGCCATGTCATGCCCTTCGGCGCCTACACTTCGCTTTACAGCGGCACCGGGCTGCCAAGCATGTCCGTGCCGCTGGCGTGGTCGTCCGCCGGGCTTCCGATCGGCATGATGTTCTCCGGCGGCTATGGCGCCGAGGGTCTGCTGTTAAGCCTTGCAGGGCAACTTGAGCAGGCACGGCCCTGGGCCGGACGACGCCCGCCGCTGGCACGATGAGCTCGGGATGATTCCGTGCCAGCGGCGCTAAACCGGGATCTGAGAACAGGACCGGTAATTGAACTGAAATTGACCGGCCTGCATGGAGCAAGGCCGACTTATGGGGCTTGGCGAGGCCTCACGGATCATCACAATTTTTGGTGGATCGCTTCCCGGTGGGGTTTGCCCCAAACCGCTATCGTGCATCGTAGTCGCCGCCGTCCGTGGTCTGCCTTGTGAAAACTGGTCCTCCATGCGATTTGCTCCGCAGGGCGCCCTGCTTGTCACTTGCGTGGTCTTTGTTCCACGCGCCCTCGCCTGAAGGGGTACCCACATCGACGGCTGGCATCATCCGCCAGCAGGAGCGCAGCTGATAGTCCTTTCGGACGAAGGCCAAACCAGGCACAGCTTGCAGATAGCTTCGCGCGAAAAATCGCGGAAAATGCTTTGTCGCAATATAGCGTATCGCATCAATATACGGCGCCTCACATCTGCGCTGAATCCAGACGGGGAGGATTCCATGAAACATATTCAGATACTCACGACAGCATCGGCACTCGCTGTCGCCATGAGCGGTTCAGCCGCGATTGCGCAAGACGCCGGGCAGACGCCGACTGCCGTAGATAGCGGTGGCATCCAAGAAATTGTGGTCACGGCACGCCGGGTCGAGGAGAATTTGCAGCGCGTGCCGGTCGCTGTTACCGTGCTGCCGGCGGAGGCGCTCCAGCGCCGCAATGTCACTGCCACGAACGACCTGCAGTTCAGCGTCCCCAACCTGCAGATCAAGCCGAGCAATACATTCCCGTCACAGCCCGAGTTTATTATCCGTGGCCAGCGTCAGGTGCTGAACACCGACGAGAACGTGGTCACCTACGTGAATGGCGTGCCGCAGAGTACGCGCGGCCTCACCTTATATGACCTGGAGAGCGTGCAGGCGCTGAAGGGCCCACAGGGCACCTTGTTCGGCCGTAATTCGATGGGCGGCGCCATGTTGTTTACCACGAGCCGGCCCAAGTTTGTCCCGGAGGCAAAGTTCGAGGTGGAAGTCGGCAATTACGGCCGGGTCCAGGGCACGGTCATGGGCAACGTGCCGTTGGTAGACGAAAAGGTCGCTCTGCGCATCGCCGGGCGGATCGAGCGTCAGGACGGCTTCTTCAAGAATCTGAGCCCAGGACAAAAGAACCTCAACGACCGCCGCAACGAGAGCGGGCGGGCGACGCTGCTGGTGAAGCCAACCGACGTTTTCGAGAACATAACCACCATCGACTATATCCATCGCGACGAGGTCCCAACGCCGTCGCTGATCGAGGCAGCGCCGCTAGCCGGCAACTTTTTTCGCGGCATCACGCAGCAGGCGGTGACGCAGCAAAGCGCGTTGGGCGGCGGAACACCTCTGATCGACACCGCTAACGGCCTGCTCATTCGACAAGGCAATCCGTTCCGGTCGGTTGCGAATACTCACTTCGGCGACGTCCTGACAAAGGCCGTTTATCCCGCACTCAGCCATTTTGCCGCGCGATCCAATGTTTACGGCCTGGCGAACACGACCAGCTTCGATGTGAGCAACTCAATCACGCTCAAGAACATATTCGGCTATCGCTACGAGAGGGCATACGATCATCAGGATCCGTCGGGCCTGTCGGGCATGACCTTCGACGTCGGCCCGCTGCTCGGCGCTCCTGCCGGCGTGATTAGCGGACAGGCCACAAATAACGATACTTACTATTTTAATAAGTATAGATATTTTTCGGACGAGTTTCAGCTTATCGCAAAGATGGAGAATTTCGACTTCATCGCAGGCGCCTTCTACTCGCATCGCAAGCACCTGCTGTCGGTCAACTCGACCTTTGTCGTTGGTCCGGCGTCCTTCTATGGGCCGCGGCCGGTCCGCCATCAGCAGCTGGACGATACGGGCAAGTCGGCCGCTGTGTTCGCACAGGGGACGTACGACTTCAGCGGGATTGGCCTTGAAGGCGTGCGGCTGACCGCTGGCCTGCGCTATACGCGTGAGAAGAAGTCGTACATCACTGAAAACTTCTTCAGCACAAGCAACAATCAGCTGCAGAAGTTCGGGCCGAGCATTCCGCAATCCTCCTGTAACGAGCTCAATAGTACGCTTGGCAACGCCGTCGCGGTCAATAACGGCACGCGGTGTGATCTCAGCTCCCACCGGACCTACAAGGCGCTCACCTGGACCGGCTCGCTCGAATATCAGGCCGCACGCGACACGTTGCTCTACTTTGCCACCCGCCGCGGCTTCAAAGCGGGCAGCCCCAACCCGACGACGCGCCTGCTGGAGTTCGGCCTGTTCGGCGCCGAGAAGATCACCGACTTCGAACTTGGCCTCAAGCGGCAGGGCGAGCTCGGCTCGATCCCCTACCGCCTGAACATTGCAGGCTTCATCGGCAAGTATAAGGATATCCAGACGCAGGACATCCTTCAGTTCTGTTCGAATACGGCCGCCAATCCAGCGATTCCTGCTGCTTGCGGCACCTTCACTGACCTGCTGGTCCTCAACGTCGGCAAGGCGACGATCAAGGGTGTCGAGGTGGAGGGCACGATCAAGCCGTTCCCCCAGCTCCAGCTCGACTTCGGCTATTCCTATCAGGTCGGGCGCTACGGCAAGGGATCGGTCGTTCCGCAGCCGACGAACCCCGCGCTTCCGGTAGCTAACTCCAACCCGATCAACTTCGCGGGTGGTGTTAATCTGCAGGGTGTGGAATTCGCTGGCGTGCCCCGTACGAACCTCACAGCATCGGCCACACTCAACGCGGATTTCATCCCCGAGAGCTTCGCTAAGACGCAGCTCAGCGCGAACTATTATTATCGCAGCAAGACCAAGGGGCTTGCAGTGCAGGGGATCTACCAGACGCCCAGTTTCGGTACGTTCGGTGCGCGACTGTCCTTCAATGAACTGTTCGGATCCGACTTCTCGCTTGCAGTGTGGTCGTCCAACATCACCAACAAAAGATACAAGCTCTTTTGCTCGAACAATCTCAACAGCATCGGCTATGCCGCCTGCAAATGGGGTGATCCGCGCACTTATGGCATGACTGTTTCCGTTAAGTTCTAGATAGAACCCTCAAGCCAGAAACTCTGCCCGTCTCGCCGGGCAGGGTTTCTTTCTTTCTTTCTGGAGGAACGACATCGGGGGAAAGGAGCATGAGATGCAAGGAATGGGATAAGCCCGCCCCCCTCCGAGTAAGGGAGGCTCAAAAAAGTGATATCGTCAGCTATGCGTGACGGGGAGCCTGGCAGGCTTTCCGTTTGTCGGAACCCCTCCGGAGGTCCATGCTGATTATGTGGCCATAAACGCAGGTCCCGGAGACCCAAAGGGTCGGATGCGCGGTCACATACGACTTCTACCCGATCGCAGGCGCCGCGCTCGGTCCGGCGATGACATTCGGTATACTGGCTGCGGAACATGTCGCGCGGCCCAGCAGCAACAGGGAGATCCTTTAAGATGGCAACTGCCGCCCATGCGACCTTCGGACCGGAACTCGCCGAACTACGCGACGCAGCGTCAAGCAAGATCGAAAGCCCCCTGCAGGCCAGCGCAATCGACAGATGGCATGCGGAATATGACGTCGTCGTCGTGGGCTTCGGCCTCGCCGGGGCCAGCGCCGCCCTGGAAGCGGCGGAACACGGTCTGAAGGTTCTGCTGCTTGAACGCTTTCAGGGCGGCGGATCCAGCCAAGTGAGCGGCGGCATCGTCTATGCCGGCGGTGGAACGCATGTTCAGCAGGAATGCGGCGTGTCGGACAATCCGGAGGCGATGGCGGACTATCTACGCAAGGAGGTGGACGGCCTGGTCACCGACGATACCGTGCGGCAATTTGCGGAAGACAGCATTGAAACGCTGGCCTTTCTCGAGCGCTGCGGGGTCCACTTCAGCGGCCCGAAGGCCCCCAAGAAGACGTCGCACCCGACCGCCGAATATTATCTCTATTATTCCGACAACGGCACCGTCCCTGCTTATATCGGCAAGCATCCTCCGGCCGAACGCGGTCACCGAACCAAGAATCCCGCACTTGTCCCGGATGCGCCCCCCCTGCGCGGGAAGAAGCCGCATGGCGGTTTCGTCGAAGGCGCGGACAATGGCTGGTACCTGATGGAGGCCGTCAAGCAGACGGTCAGGGCGCATCCCAACGTGACGGTTCTTGAACAGACGCGCGCGAAGCGTCTGGTGATGGACGGAAATCGCGTCGTCGGCATCCAGGCCAGCGTGCTGGGTGGTCTCGCCGCGGCAATCCACAAGCGCTCGGTCACCTTGGCGTCGAAGCTGGCGCTTCAGGTCATCGGCCTCGACCGACCGTTCGCCAAGGCGTTCCGGGCGGCCGAAGGAAGCGGCAGCAGCCGCAACTTCCGCGCGCGCCAAGGGGTGGTGATCGCAGCCGGCGGCTTCATCCGCAACCGCGGGATGATGTCGCGATATGCCCCGCGCTATCTAAAGTCTCTGCCGATCGGCTCCTTCGGCGACGACGGCGCGGGGATTCGGCTCGGCGCTTCGGCAGGCGGCGTCGCCGCGCACCTCGACAAGATCTCCGCCTGGCGGTTTATAAATCCGCCCTATGATTGGACGAAGGGCGTCGTCATCGGCTACACCGGCGACCGGATCACCAACGAGGAAGAATATGGCGCGCACCTATCGCGCGCGATCTACGAGATTTCGGACGGGCGGGCCTGGCTCGTCGTGGATCAAGCGATCTGGGATGCGGCCTTGGCCGAGGTGAATTCGGGCAAGTTGTTCGCCTTTCAGCAGTTTCCCGTCAAGCAGGCGCAACGCAGCGCAAAGAAGGCGGACACGATCGACGGTCTCGCGCGAAAATTGGGCGTACCGCCCGCGAACATGGCTCGCGCGGTTGCAGAGTACAGCGAAGCGGCGCGGACCGGTGCGCCAGATCCGATGGGGAAGAGCGACGGTTGTCGCCAAGCGTTCGGCGATGGGCCGTTCTACGCGATAAACCTCGCACATGAAATGCCGGTCAGCCCGATCACGTCGTTGACGACCGGAGGATTGAGCGTCGACGAGAAGACCGGTGGTGTTCTTGGGCGCGACGGCAAATCGATCCCCGGCCTTTATGCCGCCGGCCGATCGGCGGTTGGCATACCATCGAACAACTATGTCAGCGGACTTTCACTCGCAGATTGCGTGTGGTCGGGACGACGAGCAGGTCGTGCCATGGCGGATGGCAAGTGAGGAGCCGCTTGCTGCCGGAACACGAGCAGCGGCCAGGGCTCGCATGACGATACCGATCGCTCAGGTCATCGAGGAGAGCGATTTGCCAAACCGAGCGTCTGCAATGGAGGACGAGGATCGGGCGTTGAGCCGCGCGAAAGTCGCTACCATGACGCTGGTGGTCGCGAGTTCGACGTTCAACGCCATTACCGCCGACGCCATGGTCTCGGCGATGCCGCAAATGACGCGGGAATTCGGATCAGGCGTCAACGCCGCGTTCATGGCGCAGATGATCTTGGTCACGCCGTCGCTCTCGATCATCGTAGCCGCGCCGCTCGCTGGCCTGCTCGTGCATCGGTTCGGGTTCAAGACTTTGATGATCGCGTCGCTACTGCTCTACGCGCTGACTGGTGGTTTCGGCTTCGTGGCACCCGGAAGCGCCAGCCTGATCGCTTCGCGTGTCGTGCTGGGCTTCGCCAGCGGACTTCTGAGCGCCTTGGCACTCTCGCGCGCGGCGGATTTCGACCTGCGCTCGGGCGCGAGGCTGCTCGGTTTCGCCAATGCGATGGCGGCCACGACGGCGATCGCAAGCTTTGTGCTGGGCGGGTGGCTGGCACGTGAATTCGGGTGGCGTACCGCTAGCCTGACTTATCTCTGGACGCTTGTCCTGGTTCCTGTCGTCCTCATGAGTAGCTCGATGGGTGAGCGGAAAGTGCCGCTCGATGGCGCCGCTCCAGCGGTGCGCTTTCCGTGGCTCGCCACCCTGCCGACATATCTGTTGGTGCTCGGGATTTTCATGGTCGTCTACGGGTCGTCGATCGAGGGACCCTTCGTCCTCTCCCGACTGGGGATGAGCGATCCGGCGCAGGTTGGCGTGGCAATCTCTGCATCTGCTTTTCTCTGTGCCGTGACCGCCTTCGGCTATGGCTGGATAGCAAGACTGCTCGACGACCGCCTTCAGTTCGTGCTGGTGTTTTTGGCGTTCGCAGCGTCGACGGTGATTACGTCCCTCGCCGCCAGTTCGGCGGTCGCTATAGTCGGACTGTCGATCACGGGCGTGGGATCGGGCATACTTTCGCCGCTGCTCGTCTCCCGATTGATCCGCAAGGTCCCACCCGCGCACGTGGCCACCGCGACCGGCCTGTTCGGGAGTGCGACCTTCGTGAGCGTGTTTCTGACACCCGTCGCCTACAAGCTCATCGTCGATGTGGGCGGGGTTCACGTCTATACGGGCTTGGCCGCTTTCATGGGCATCGCGCTGCTGGCGACGATCTGCATGGTCATGACCGGGCGTCTCGCTCGCTGAACGCGGTCGCCGTGCGAGATGCGATTTCATAGATGGCGCGAGGTGGCAGCGCCTGATTGGCGGCCAGGCCACCTGCAAGAACGATTAGAGTGATTTCGAGGCAGATGGAGGTCATCTGCCGGCTCGGAAATCACGAAAAACGGACAAAATCTAGACTTGATCCGGTTCAATCTGAACTGGATCGAGTCTAGGCTGAATCGACATTCAGCACCAGAAGCTGAGGGCAGCGAGGCATAGGCTAGCGAGATAGTTTTGCGGGATGCGATCGTATCGTGTGGCGATACGGCGTAGCTGCTTGAGTTTACCGATGGTCCGTTCGATGCGATTGCGCAGCTTGTACTTGACCGGATCGAAGGCTCGTTTGCGGGGCATGCAGACGCGCTGCGGGATGATCGGTTGAGCAC
>NZ_JBFUKC010000018.1:0-10000 GCF_056401045.1 Rhizorhabdus sp. P4_G6
GGCGGGGACGGCGTGCCGGTCGCCCGCGATCGGCGGCAGGGCGCGCTGCCGGATGCATGGCGGCAGGGGCAGCGGCGCGCCGCGCGGCAATCGCAACGCCTGGAAACATGGCGGCCAGTCCGCCCGCATCCTCGAAATCGCCCGCTATCTGCGCGCCACCAGCCCCGCCGCGGTGCGCCGGATGGTGGCGCTCGCCCGCGCCCAGGCCGATGCGATCGCCGGCGCGGACAGGGCAAAATGTGAAAAACAGCCGATCAACCCCATGCACCCGGGAATCGGCCCCGGCGTCCGCCCGGAAACACCGTCCTCCGCAATGCACCACTCGCCCGGTGCGGGCCCGGCTTACAGCCCCCGTTCATGTTCGACTCGTATAGCCCCTGCACCGAACGCCGCTGGCTGGATTGACCGCGGGCGAAACGATGCTGAATATCGGACGGGCATGATCGACAGACGGCAAGGCATACAGCTGCTGGGCGCGCTCCTGGCTTTCGGGGGCGGGGCGTTCGCCGCGCCGCCGCGCAGCCGTGCGGCGGGCCAGCCGTTCAGCTGGGACGGGCTGCGCGCCCAGGCCGCCGCGATGGCGCGCGCCCGGCCGAAGCCGCTGCCGCAGCCCGATCCGCGCGCCCATGAGGTCGACTATGACGCGGTCAACCGGATCAGCTTCCGGCCCGATCATGCGCTGTTCGCCGACGACGGCTATGCGGTGCGCTTCTTCCCGATCAGCCGCTTCGCCGCCACGCCGGTTCGCACCTGGATCGTCGAGGGCGGCCGCGCGCGGCCGATCGAGCATAGCGCGGACATGTTCGCGGTCGCACCCGGCGACGGGCCGGCGCCGCATGTCCTGCCGGGCGTCTCCGGCTTCCGGGTGATGAACCGGGGCGGGAAGGGCGACTGGCTCGCCTTCCAGGGCGCCTCCTATTTCCGCTCGGCCGGCGCGTTCGATCAATATGGCCTGTCGGCGCGCGGCCTCGCCATCGACACCGGGATCGACGGCCAGGAGGAATTCCCGGCCTTCACCGATTTCTGGCTGGAGCGCAGCGGGGCCGATGGCGATGGCGGCCTCACCATCTATGCGCTGCTCGAAGGGCCCAGCGTCGTCGGCGCCTATCGCTTCGTGAACCACAACGGAGCCGGGCGCGACGGGCGCGACGGCGTGGTCCAGGATATCTCGATGGCGCTGTGGCTGCGCAGGGATGTCGCGCGGCTCGGCATCGCCCCGCTCACCAGCATGTTCTGGTATGACGAGGGCAATATCCAGGCGCGCACCGACTGGCGCCCCGAAATCCACGATTCGGACGGCCTGCTCGTCCACACCAGCGGCGGCGAGACGCTGTGGCGTCCGCTCGGCAACCCGCCGCGCGCGACGATCAACAGCTTCGCGGACCCCAGGGGCGCCAGCGCCTATGGCCTGCTCCAGCGCGATCGCAGCTTCGATCATTATCAGGATGACGGCGTCTTCTACGAAAAGCGCCCGAGCCTGTGGGTCGAGCCGAAAGGCGATTGGGGCCCCGGCGCGGTGATGCTCTACGAGATCCCGACGCGGCGCGAGACCGACGACAATATCGTCGCTTTCTGGACGCCCGCGAAGCCGGCCCGCGCCGGCAGCAGCTTCTCTTTCGATTACCGGCTGCGCTGGATCGGCGGGGAGCCGGTGCCGGCGCCGCTCGCCCGGGTGGTCGATCGCTGGACCGGCACCGCCGGCCGGCCCGGCACCGAACCGCTGCCCAATGCGCGGCGGCTGGTCGCCGACTTCGAGGGGGCGGCGCTGAACGGGCTCGGCCGCGGCTCGGGTGTCACCGCGTCGGTCTCGGTCGATCGCGGCAAGCTGATCTCGGTCGATGCCTATCCGGTGGTCGGGCAGGCGGGGCGCTGGCGGCTGGTGGTCGACACCGGCAACAGCGACCGGCCCGCCAACCTGCGCGCGACGCTGGAGCGCGGCGGTGCAGCACTCAGCGAGACGCTGATTCATCAGTTTTATTGAGCGTGCATTGTGCAATGCGAGGAAATGACGTCGTTTGAGCCAACGCCTGGGGCGTCCTGACGCAAAGCCGCGCCGGATCCGGGAAAATTTTGCCATATCGGCAACAGCAGAGCGAGACCCGATTCTTGTATCGATTTGACAATGACATAGCGGGCGCCTCGTCACCCGCCTTCGGCGATCCGCCGGCAGGGGATCTGCCTGCCGAAGCGCCGCTTGCCATGCCCGAGCAGGATCTGATGCGCGCGCCCGACGGCGTGTCTCAGGAACCACTCGCCTATTTCGGGCCGCTGTTCCAGCGCCGGCTGTTCCTGATCGTCATGAGCTTCCTGCTCGGCCTGCTCGCCGCGCAGGAGATGTTCACGCCGCTCCGCTCGGACGGCATCGACTGGATCGACGCGGGTTTCTTCCTGCTGTTCTTCGGCCTGTTCGCCTGGATCGCCTTCGGCTTCCTCAACGCCTTCGCCGGCCTGTTCGTGATGCTCGGCCGCGGCCCCGCGCCGGTCATCCCGCGCGAGATCGTCGCGCTGCCGAAGAGTCGAACCGCGGTGCTGATGCCGATCTACAACGAGGATGTCGGTGCGGTCTTCCGCCGGCTTCGCTCGATGACCGAGTCGATCGACCGGGTCGGCGCGGCCGATTTCTTCGATTTCTTCATCCTCAGCGATTCGCATGAGCGCGCCCATTCGCGCGAATATCTCGCCTTCCGGCGGCTGCGCGAGGAGAGCCGCGCCCGGGTCTATTATCGCCGCCGGGAGCGCAACACCGCCCGCAAGCCCGGCAACATCGCCGAATGGGTGCGCCGCTTCGGCGCTGCCTATGACAATATGCTGGTGCTCGATGCCGACAGCCTGATGAGCGGCGCGGCGATGGTGCGGCTGGCGACGGCGATCGAGGCGCGGCCTAATATCGGCCTGCTCCAGACCGTGCCGCAGCTGATCAACGGGCAGACCATGTTCGCGCGCTGGCACCAGTTCGCGTCGTCCGTCTATGGCCCGATCGCGTCGGCCGGGCTACGCTGGTGGTCGGGCACCGAAGCGACCTTCTGGGGCCATAATGCGATCGTCCGGGTCAAGGCCTTCGCCGAGAGCTGCGGCCTGCCCGAGCTTGCCGAGGGCAGCCTGCTCGGAGGCCACATCATGAGCCACGACATGGTCGAGGCCGCGCTGCTGCGCCGGCGCGGCTGGGCGGTGCACATGGTCACGCTGTCGGATGGTTCCTTCGAGGAATTCCCGCCGACCATGATCGACCATTCGGTGCGCGACCGCCGCTGGTGCCAGGGCAATCTCCAGCATCTCCGGCTGCTCAACAGCGCCGGTTTCCACTGGGTCAGCCGGCTCCAGCTGCTGATGGGCGCCTCCGCCTACCTGACCTCGCCGCTGTGGCTGCTGCTGCTCGGCGCGGCGATCTTCGAACAGCTTCGTGCCAATTTCGACGGCTTCGTGCTGATATCGTCGGGCTGGCTGCTCGGCCTGACCGTGCTGATGCTGTTCGGGCCCAAGCTGATGGCGCTGGCCGCCCTGGCCCAGGATCCGGCGCTGCGGCGGCAGCTCGGCGGCTGGAGCAGCATCGCCAAGGGCGCCGCGCTCGAGATCGTCACGTCGATCGTCTCGGCTCCGGTGATGATGCTGACCCAGACGCTGGCGATCGTCGATATCCTGCGCGGCCGCCAGAGCGGGTGGTTGCCGCAGCGGCGCGAGGCCGAAGGGCTCGATTTCGGGGAGGTCGCGCGCTTCTACCGCTGGCATGTCGCGCTGGGAGTCACGATGATGGCGGCGATCGCGGTCGGCATCGACGGCACGATCTGGTCGCTGCCCGTGGCCCTCGGCCTGCTGGTGACGCCGCTCACGGTGTGGCTGACCGCCCGCGCCGACCTGGGCGACTGGCTGGTGCGCCGCGGCTTCTTCGTCTCCCCCGCCGATCAGCTGCGCTTCGAGGAGGGCCCGGCCGAGCCGGTCGATCTGGCGCTCGATCTCGAGCCGCGCTTTGCGATTGCGCGGGGCTAGCCGGGGGCTCTAGAAGCGCGGCAGCAAAAAGGGGCGACGATGGAACTGCTGGGCCGCAAGATAGGGCTCGACGAGCCGCTGTTCGTCATCGCCGGTCCCTGCGTGATCGAGTCCGAGGCGCTGGTGCTCCAGGTGGCGGGCCGGCTGCGCGGGATCGCCGACCGGCTCGGGCTGCAGCTCATCTTCAAGAGTTCGTTCGACAAGGCCAACCGTAGCTCCAACGCCTCCTTCCGCGGCCCCGGCGTGGACGAAGGCCTGCGCATCCTCGAGAAGGTCCGCGCCGAGACCGGCCTCGCGTTGCTCACCGATGTCCATGATGCCGAGCAGGTGCGGGCCGCTGCCGATGTGGTCGACATCCTGCAGACCCCCGCCTTCCTCGCCCGCCAGACCGATCTGATCGAGGCGGTCGGCGCGTCCGGCAGGGTCGCGAACATCAAGAAGGCGCAGTTCATGGCTCCGCACGACATGGCGCATGTCGTCGCCAAGGCGCGCGGCGCGGCCGAGGCGGCGGGGCATCGACCCGCGATCCTGGTCACCGAGCGCGGCACCTCCTTCGGCTACAACAACCTGGTTACCGACCTGCGCGGCCTGGCGATCATGCGCGAGACCGGCTGTCCGGTGGTGTTCGACGCGACCCATTCGGTGCAGCTGCCGGGCGCGCAGGGCGGTTCGTCGGGCGGGCAGCGCGAATATGTGCCGGTGCTGGCGCGCGGCGCCGTCGCGGTGGGTGTCGCCGGCCTGTTCCTCGAAACGCATCCCGATCCGGCCAATGCCCTGTCCGACGGCCCCAATGCCTGGCCGCTCGATCGGCTCGAGCCGCTGCTGGCCGAGCTGCAGTCGCTCGACGCGCATGGCATCGAGGCGCGCCGCCGCTGGCCTGGGCAAGCCTGAGTTAGGTGCGCATTACGCGATCGTACATGTCCGCCAGCTTTGCCTGATAGATCGCGTCGCCGAACTTCGCCGCCTGGGCGGGCGCGGCGGCGGAGATTCTTTCCGCAAGCGCAGGATTGCCATCGAGCGCGCGAATGGCCCGGGCAATGGACGCGGCATCATAGGGGTCGATCAACAGCCCGGCATCACCGACCACTTCGGGCATCGAACTGCTGTTCGACGCGATTACCGGCGTGCCCAGGCTGATCGCCTCCAGCGCGGGGAGCCCGAAGCCTTCGTAGAGCGACGGGAACAGCACGGCCTTCGCACCGCGGACCAGCCGCAGCAGCATCTCGCGCGGCAGATAGTCGAGCTTGACCAGGCCGCTCGCCACCGCCTTGCCGTAAAGCGACACCTGGTCTCCGCCAAAGATGCGGCTTTCCTGCTCGGTTCCCCAATCCCGTGCGCCGACGATCACTAGCGGCGTGCTGGTCTGGGTGGTCAGATAGGCTTCGACGATGCGCGGCAGGTTCTTCTTGGGGTCGAGCGCGCCGAAGAACAGGAAATAGCCCCTGTGCTTGAGCGCGAACATCCCCTCGATCACGCGCGCATCCTCGGCCGGATCGCGCGCGAGCAGCGATGCCGGCACCGGCGCGGTCTGATAGGTGTTGGTAACCTTGTCGGGCGAGGCGCCGGGAAACAGGCTGAGGATGTCGTTCCGGCTCGACTCCGAGACGGTGCAGATATGGTCGCCCTGACGCACGCACAGGTCGATCAGGCGGTGATAGACACGCTTGTTGTCGAGCGTCGTATAGGGGAGCTTGAGCGGCACCAGATCGTGCAGCGTATAGATGTTGCGCGACCCCGCCATGCGGATCGGCACCGGATAGGTCCAGTGCATGATGTCGGGCGGGTTGTCGATCTTGAGCGTCAGGAACGTGCCGCGGTCGCGCAGCCGCCGGTCGGCGATCTGGAACAGGCTGGGCGTGCTGACGATGCGGTCGAAAGCCGGGAGCCGCTCGGCGAAAGTCTGCTTCTCGACGGCGGCGGTCATCGGCACGTCCACGCCGCGGATCGGCAACCACGACTGGACGGTTTCGCGCCGCATGCGGCGCTTGTGCTGCTTGCGGGTCTCGCCGGGGCGGTCCTTGCCGATCCGGTCGAAGAACAGGATCTGGCGCAGGGCGGGGTCTCGCCCCACATCGATGCCGAAGACGCCCAGGGTCTCCTGGCCGAGCGCAGCGACGGCGCGTGCCAGCGTCATGCCGTAGGTCGCGACGCCGGTGCCGCGCGGCATGGCCAGATTATAGCCGTCGATTCCGATGGTGAGCTTGCTCATCCTGATCCACTCAGTCTGTTGTTACGCGGCCGGTAGCGGCCTGCTGACGATTTGGCCACCGTTCCCGGTCAGCAGACGTTCGTGGACCTGGTTCAATCGATCGGCGAAGGCACGGACGGTGAAATTCGCACCGCGCGCCACGCCCCTGCTTTTCAGCGCGGCGAGCAGCGTGGGATCTGCGAGGCTGCGGATTTGCGCGGTCAGCTCCGGCACCGACAGCGGATCGGCCAGCAAGGCCGCGCCGCCCGCGACTTCTTCGGTCGCGCCGCCGCGCGAGGTGAGCACCGGGGTGCCGAGTTGCATCGCCTCGACGATCGGCAGGCCGAAGCCTTCGGTGATCGTCGGGAACAGCAATGCGCGCGCGCCGGCGATGAGCGACATCAGCAGCGGACGATCTACATAGGGCATTCGGATGATCCCTGGAGTCGCGGCTAGGCGGGGCGTGATCTCGTCGGCGCGCCAGCCGTCCGGCCCGGCGATGACGAGCGGCAGGGGCGATCCGCTCGCAACATATGCTTCCGCCAGGCGGAGCAGATTCTTGCGCGGTTCGATGCTGCCGACGAACAGCAGATATCCATCCTTGCGCAGCCCCGGCGGCAACGGCGCAGCTTCGGGCTGGACCGAGAGGCCCGGCAGGCAGGCGCTGATCACGTTCGGATCGCAGCCCAGCGAGTCTATGATGTCGCGTCGGGCGGCTTCGGACACGGTTAGGATATGTTCGGCGCAGCCCGCTAGCGCCTCGAGCAGCCGGCGATGGCGCCTCGGGTCGATCTGGCTCAGCGCGGGCCGTGTGATCGGGATCGCATCATGGACCGTGTAGATGTTGATCCAGCCGTCGATCCGGATCGGCAGCGGATAGGTCCAGTGGACGATGCCTCTGTCGCCTGGCGCGATCAGCCGGAGCATCGTGCCATGCCGGTCGAAATGAACCTGGGCGAGGCGGAAGATGTCGCGGGCGTGGAGCTCGCCGTTCGAGCGGCGGAGCCGTCGCGGACGGTCGGCGAGCGCTTCGGACCATCGATACCAGCGCTCGACCGGGCGGGCCGGTACCATGGCCTTGCCGCAGCTCGGATCCGAGATGCGGAGCGGGGCGATGCCCGGCCGTTCCAGCGCAGCCGACAGCGCGCGCGCATAGGTGGCGACACCGGTGCCCTCCCGGCCCAGCATCCGCGCATCTATTGCGAAGGGCATATTTTGCGTTTGGCGAGGCATCGTCTATGCTCGCTCGCATTGCAGCATGGGCCCGGAGCGTCCAGCATTTTGTGGGTAGGCGTGGCGAGGATTTGGAGAAGCCGTTCGATGATCCGGTTCGATAATGTTTCGAAGACCTACCATATCCGCAAGTTCCAGAAGCAGGTGTTCAGCAATCTGAGCTTCTCGATCAAGCGCGGCGAGAGCATCGGCATCTGTGGCGCCAACGGTGCCGGCAAGTCGACGCTGATGCGGCTGATCTCTGGCGTCGAGCAGCCGACTTCAGGAACGATCGAGCGCAGCATGACGACAAGCTGGCCGATCGGCTTCACCAGCTGCTTCCAGCCGGGCATGACCGGCTCCGACAATGTCCGGTTCATCGCCCGCATCTATCGCCAGCCAGAACAGGAGATCCTCGATTATGTCGAGGATTTCGCCCAGCTTGGCGCCTATTTCCATCAGCCCGTCCGCACCTATTCATCGGGCATGACGGGCCGCCTTGCCTTTGGGATCTCGCTGGCGATCAATTTCGACTGCTATCTGGTCGACGAAGTCACCGGAGCGGGCGACGAGCGCTTCCGCAAACGCTCGCACGAGGAGTTGTACAAGCGACGGGAAACCGGGACGCTCATCATGGTGTCGCACGATCCGCACACGCTGCAGCAATATTGCGAGCGCGGCGCCGTTCTATATGGTGGAAACCTGACCTTCTACGATACGGTTGCCGAAGCCTGCGAAGTCCACCATGGCCTGCAAATGCGCGCAGCGTGATCGCGCCAGCTGCCTTTCTCCTTCAGGCTGGTGAATAGGGCTTGACGAGGCTGCGTCCCGCGCGCTTGTCGTCGCGCCCAGTCATAGATTTGCCGCGATTGTCGATATAGGGTCCTCCATGCATTCCAGTTCTTCCGCCCGCTTCCGAGTGACCGGCGCCTTGTCGGTGCTCGCAGTCCTGCTGTCGGGCTGCGCCTCACTGCCCTCCAGCGGGCCGACCGGACGCCAGGTGATCCGGGGCGCGCAGGATCCGCAGGCGGCGCTCCGTTTCCAGGTTGTCGAACTCGATGGGGCGGCGTTTCAAAAGCTGCTGGCCGTAGCGCCGGCAGGGCGCGGCGCGGGGCAGATCGCGGCACTGGCGCGCGAGGGTCGGGTCGACCGCATCGCTCCGGGCGATGCGTTGCAGGTCAATATCTACGAAGTCGGCATGACCTTGTTCGGCAGCACTACCCAGAGCGCCTCGGGCGGACTCGGCAGCAGCGCCACGATGCCTGATACTGTCGATGCGAGCGTCCGCTCGCAGCCGGTCAATATCGTGACGGTCGCGCCTGACGGTACCATCCGCCTGCCTTATGTCGGGCGGCTGATGGTCGCCGGATCGACGCCCTATGATGTCCAGCGGATGATAGAGCAGGGGCTGCACGGCAAGTCGCAGAGTCCGCAGGCGATGGTGACCGTGGTCAACAGCCCGGGCAACAGCGTTTATCTGCTTGGCGACGTTACGCGCAGCGGGCGGATGCCGCTCACCGCTGCGCGCGAGCGGCTGCTCGATGCGGTAGCGACCGCAGGCGGTTCCAAGGTCAGCAGTTCCGACACGGTGGTGCGATTGACCCGTGGCGGCGAGAGTGCGGAGATGCGGCTCGGCGATATCCGGCCCGGCGGCAGCGACGACCTCGCCCTGCTGCCAGGCGACCGCATCGAGCTCATCGGCGAGCCGCGCAGCTTCAGCGCGTTCGGGGCCACGCCCAAGGTGTCGCAGGTGGCGTTCGAGTCGCCGAGTCTGACCTTGGCGGAGGCGCTGGCGCGGGTCGGCGGTCCCAATGATGCCCAGGCCGATCCGAAATCGGTGTTCCTGTTCCGCTACGATGCCGCGGCAATAGCCGCCGGGGAACCGCCGGTCATCTATCGGCTCAATCTGATGAAGCCGGAGAGCTATATCATCGCGCAGAACTTTCCGATGCGCGACAAGGACCTGATCTACATCGCCAACGCGGCGTCCAACCCGGTCAGCAAATTCGTCGGCATCCTGAATCAGCTATTTGCACCTCTGCTGACGGCGAGGGTGCTCACCAGGAACAACTGATTCGCGGATCGGGCGACCGAAAGCGCCATTTTACAGGCGGATAGGCGCGGAAAACGCCCGAATTCCACGACCCTATAAAAGTGCTTGACGACATAGGGAGTCGCGCATAGAAGCGCCCCTCACCGGCGGCGGCGAGTTGGTTTTTCCGGTTCGCTTCCTGGCCTCTTATCGGATCGTAAATGCGATCTCCCTGGGACAAATGTTCCGGGTGGTAAAGGCTCGTCCGGTTCTTTCTCATTGTTGGATTGATGAAGGGACATGTGGGCGGCGGCTCCGGTTTCTGGCGGCTTCAAGGCGTCGGAGGATCGGTAAAAGTCAAGTCGTTCCATGTCTTAATATGCAAACACACTTTGTGTATTGTGCAGGAACGGCTCCTTGAAATGCTGGTGTGCCCTGGGATTCCCCTGGGGTATGTCGGACATCAACTTGAGAGTTTGATTCTGGCTCAGAACGAACGCTGGCGGCATGCCTAACACATGCAAGTCGAACGAACCTTTCGGGGTTAGTGGCGCACGGGTGCGTAACGCGTGGGAATCTGCCTT
>NZ_JBFUKC010000018.1:12500-57905 GCF_056401045.1 Rhizorhabdus sp. P4_G6
AGGACTTGAGTAGGGCGGGACACGTGTAATCCTGTCTGAACATAGGGGGACCACCCTCTAAGCCTAAATACTCGTGCATGACCGATAGTGAACAAGTACCGTGAGGGAAAGGTGAAAAGCACCCCGATGAGGGGAGTGAAATAGTACCTGAAACCGAATGCCTACAAGCAGTTGGAGGGTCCTTGAGGCCTGACAGCGTACCTCTTGCATAATGGGTCTGTGACTTAATGTATCAAGCAAGCTTAAGCCGTTAGGTGTAGGCGCAGCGAAAGCGAGTCTGAATAGGGCGACTTAGTTTGATGCATTAGACCCGAAACCCGGCGATCTAGGCATGACCAGGATGAAGGTGGGGTAACACCCACTGGAGGTCCGAACCGATTAACGTTGAAAAGTTACCGGATGAGTTGTGTTTAGGGGTGAAAGGCCAATCAAGCCGGGAAATAGCTGGTTCTCCGCGAAAACTATTGAGGTAGTGCCTCGGATGAATACCGATGGGGGTAGAGCACTGGATGGATGCGGGGGTCGCGAGATCTACCAAATTCAACCAAACTCCGAATACCATCGAGTAATATCCGGGAGACAGACGGCGGGTGCTAAGGTCCGTCGTCAAGAGGGAAACAGCCCTGACCTACAGCTAAGGTCCCCAAGTCGTGTCTAAGTGGGAAAGCATGTGGGAATCCCAAAACAACCAGGAGGTTGGCTTAGAAGCAGCCATCCTTTAAAGAAAGCGTAACAGCTCACTGGTCTAAATAAGGGTTCCTGCGGCGAAGATGTAACGGGGCTCAAGACACGCACCGAAGCTTAGGGTGTGGATTTATCCACGCGGTAGCGGAGCGTTCCGTAGGCCGTTGAAGCGATCTGGTAATGGGTCGTGGAGGTATCGGAAGTGCGAATGCAGACATGAGTAGCGATAAACAGGGTGAGATGCCCTGTCGCCGAAAGACCAAGGGTTCCTGCGCAAGGCTAATCCGCGCAGGGTGAGCCGGCCCCTAAGACGAGCCCGAAGGGGGTAGTCGATGGGAACCACGTTAATATTCGTGGGCCTGGTGGTGTGTGACGGATCATGTGTGTTGTCACTCCTTATTGGATTGGAGTGGCTTCGAAATGGTTCCAGGAAATAGCCCCACCGTATAGACCGTACCCGAAACCGACACAGGTGGTCAGGTAGAGTATACCAAGGCGCTTGAGAGAAGTGTACTGAAGGAACTCGGCAAATTGCCTCCGTACCTTCGGAAGAAGGAGGCCCCACCTATGGGCAACCATTTGTGGGGGGCACAGGCCAGGGGGTAGCGACTGTTTAGCAAAAACACAGGGCTCTGCTAAGTCGGCTTCAAGACGACGTATAGGGTCTGACGCCTGCCCGGTGCCTGAAGGTTAAGTGGAGGGGTGCAAGCTCCGAAATGAAGCCCAGGTAAACGGCGGCCGTAACTATAACGGTCCTAAGGTAGCGAAATTCCTTGTCGGGTAAGTTCCGACCTGCACGAATGGCGTAACGACTTCCCCACTGTCTCCAGTACATGCTCAGCGAAATTGAATTCTCCGTGAAGATGCGGAGTACCCGCGGTTAGACGGAAAGACCCCGTGCACCTTTACTGCAGCTTCAGAGTGGCATTAGGAAAGAATTGTGTAGCATAGGTGGGAGGCTTTGAAGCATGGGCGCCAGCCCGTGTGGAGCCATAGGTGAAATACCACCCTGTTGTTTTCTGATGTCTAACCTCGAACCATGAAACTGGTTCAGGGACCCTCTGTGGCGGGTAGTTTGACTGGGGCGGTCGCCTCCCAAAGAGTAACGGAGGCGCGCGAAGGTTGGCTCAGGCCGGTTGGAAACCGGCTGTTAGAGTGCAATGGCATAAGCCAGCCTGACTGCGAGACTGACAAGTCGAGCAGAGACGAAAGTCGGTCATAGTGATCCGGTGGTCCCTCGTGGAAGGGCCATCGCTCAACGGATAAAAGGTACGCCGGGGATAACAGGCTGATAACCCCCAAGAGCTCATATCGACGGGGTTGTTTGGCACCTCGATGTCGGCTCATCACATCCTGGGGCTGGAGCAGGTCCCAAGGGTTTGGCTGTTCGCCAATTAAAGTGGTACGTGAGCTGGGTTCAGAACGTCGCGAGACAGTTTGGTCCCTATCTGCCGTGGGCGTCGATATTTGAGAGGAGTTGACCCTAGTACGAGAGGACCGGGTTGAACGTACCTCTGGTGGACCTGTCGTGGCGCCAGCCGCGCAGCAGGGTAGCTATGTACGGACGGGATAACCGCTGAAAGCATCTAAGCGGGAAGCCTCCCTCAAGATAAGATATCTTAGAGCGGTCGAAGACCACGACCTTGATAGATCGGATGTGGAAGTGGGGTAACCCATGGAGCTAACCGATACTAATTGCTCTATTCGCGCTTGAGAGCCCCGCCATCAATATCAATCCTGATGGCGGAATAACGCTCGGTATATATGTCAACGTGCACGCATCGATAGAACCATATCCCAACCCTATTGCGCCGGCTCCATAGCTTGGTGGCCATAGCGTCTGTGACCCACCCGATCCCATCCCGAACTCGGCCGTGAAACCAGACCGCGCCGATGGTACTAGTGCTTAAGCAGTGGAAGAGTAGGTCGCCGCCAGGCTTTGAAGCCGGCGCAACAGGCACGGGATATTAGAACCCTTCACAATCTCAAAGGCCAACAGGGCCACAACCCCAAGGCCGCTCTCAGTGTCGCGGGGTGGAG
Organism: Rhizorhabdus sp. P4_G6; assembly: GCF_056401045.1. Lineage (NCBI taxonomy): Bacteria > Pseudomonadati > Pseudomonadota > Alphaproteobacteria > Sphingomonadales > Rhizorhabdaceae > Rhizorhabdus > Rhizorhabdus sp. P4_G6. The sequence continues at coordinate 15,225 of NZ_JBFUKC010000018.1, forward strand.
CAGCCCGGTAGCTCGTCAGGCTCATAACCTGAAGGTCACAGGTTCAAATCCTGTCCCCGCAACCAAATAACCAAAACCAACAATCTCAGCCCGCTCGGATAACTCCGCGCGGGCCGCTTCGCCTCCGGCAGGAGGCCAGGCCTCTCTACCTTTACGCGCGGACCGGCGCGTCGTCGACAAAGCGCCGCCCATCCGCCGCTTGCGCCGCGGCAGGCAGCTCCCGCCGCACCGCTTCGCCGATGATCAGCAGCGTCGGATCGTCGTCGCTGATCGTCGAAGTAAGAAATGGCAGCGCCGACAGCTTGCCGCGGATCAGCCGCTCGCCGGGCAGCGAGATATTCACCGCGATCATTACCGGGGTGTCGGCTGCGCGGCCGGCGTCGATAAGGTTGCGCATGATCTGCGGCGCGGCGGCGCGGCCCATATAGACGGCGAGCGTCGTGTCGGCCGCGGCGAGCGCCGGCCAGTCGAGATCGATCGCCTCGCCGGCGCGCGCATGCGCGGTGACGAAGGTCAGGCGGCGGGCAAGCCCGCGCAGCGTGAGCGACGCCATTCCGCTGGCCGCGGCCGCGCTGGCGGCGGTGATGCCGGGGCAGACATGCACGGCGATGCCATGCGCGGTGAGATGGTCGATCTCCTCGGTCGAGCGGCCGAAGATCGACGGATCGCCGCCCTTCAGCCGGACGACGCAGCGGCCTTCACGCGCCGCGGCGAGGAGCAGGTCGTTGATCGACCCCTGATCCTTGCTATGTCGTCCCGAACGCTTGCCGACGCTGACCATCTGGGTGCCCGCTCGTGCCAGATCGAGGATGCCGGGTCCCACCAGCGCATCGTAGAAGATGATGTCGGCGGCGCCGATCAGCCGCTCGGCCTTGCGGGTCAGCAGATCGGGATCGCCGGGGCCGGCCCCGACCAGCCAGACGCTTCCCGGTTCGATTCCGGGCGTCATCGGGTCATTCCGCTGCAAAGATGGTCTCCGGAGCAGGCGAGATATCGGCAAGAATGCGGGCCAGGGCGGGGCGGCAGGATCCGCAATTGGTGCCGGCGCCGAGCGCCTTGCCGATCGCGGCGACATCGGCGAGCTGCTGCTGGCTGATCGCCGCGACGATCGTCTTGAGCCCGACATCGAAGCAGGAACAGATCAGCGCGCCACGATCCGGCTGCGCCCCGGGCGCCCGGCCGGCGAGCAGGGTGGGAGCCACGTCCGGCGCGTCGAGCTGCGCGACCAGCCAGTCGCGGCTCGGCAGCTGGCCGGCCCGGGTGACGAACAGCACCGCCGACAAACGTCCGTCGTTCAGCACCGCGATCCGGCGCGATCCCAGCGCGGCATCGGCCGCCTCGATCCGGGCACCGGCGGGCAGGCTCGCCTCGAGCGCCTCATAGGCTCCGATGCCGGCGAGCTCGTAGAGCGCGCCGCCGGGCACGGTGATCCGCGTCGCCCAAAGGCTGGGGGGCGGCGTCTTCGCGCCGCCGCGCACGATCAGGAAGCCGCGCCACTCGATTGCGACCTTCTCGACCTGCGCCGGCGTCGACTTGAAGCCGGGCTGTCCCGAATGCGGATCGGTCAACGGGCGCGGCAACAGGCCGGTGCGGCCGCCGGTCGACTGGCGATCGGTCCAGTGGATCGGGGTGAAGATGTCGCCGCGGCGCTGGTCCTCGGTGGACCGCACGCGGAACAGGCTCGCGCCCTGTGGCGTCGACACCCGCGCGATGTCCCCGTCGGCCAGGCCGAGCCGGTCGCAATCCTCGGGGTTGATGTCGACGAGGGGTTCCTCGCGGTGGCGCGCCAACCGGGGCGACAGGCCGGTGCGGGTCATCGTGTGCCAGTGGTCGCGATAGCGGCCGGTGTTGAGCGTCAGCGGCCAGTCGCGCAGCGGATCGGCCAGCGACGCCTGGACGGTGGGCACCAGCCGCGCCTTGCCGTCGATGCTCGGGAAGCGGCCATCGACGAAGGGCGTCCCGCCCCAGCGATAGGGCTCCATCGCATCATAGCCGGGATTGCCGATCACGGCATGATGGCGCAGGTCCAGCACCCGCGCACCCTCATTGCCGTAGCTGGTGAGCCGCGCATGCTCGCGGTAGATATCCGCGGGCCGGTCGTAGCTGAACGCGCTCGCCCAGCCCATCCGGTGGGCGATCTGGCTCATGATCCACCAGTCGGGGCGCGCTTCGCCCGCGAAGGGCAGGAACTGCCGCTGGCGGCTGATGACGCGCTCGCTGTTCGTGACCGTGCCATCCTTCTCGCCCCAGCCCGCGGCAGGCAGGCGGACATGGGCGAAGCGGGTGGTGTCGGTGTCGGCGATCACGTCCGAGACGACCACGAAGGGGCAGGCCGCGAGCGCCTCGCGGACCCGGCCGGCGTCGGGCATGCTCACCGCGGGATTGGTGCCCATCACCCAGATTGCCTTGATCCGGCCCTCGCCGACGGCGCGGAACATCTCGACCGCCTTGAGACCTGGCTTGGCAGCCATGTTCGGTGCCGCCCAGAAGCGGCCGACCCGAGCGACATTGGCGGGCGCGAAGTCCATGTGCGCGGCCAGGGTCGAGGCGAGGCCGCCCACCTCCCGGCCGCCCATCGCATTGGGCTGGCCGGTGATCGAGAAGGGTGCCGCGCCCGGCTTGCCGATCCGCCCGGTGGCGAGGTGGAGATTGACGATCGCGTTGACCTGATCGGTACCGCGCAGCGCCTGGTTGATGCCTTGGCTGAACATCGTGACGGTGCGCGGATGGGCTGCAAACAGTTCGAAGAAGCGCAGCAGCCGCTCGGGTGCGACATCGCAGGTCTTGGCGACCGACCACAGGTCATTGTCATGCGCGATATTGTCCCAGAAGCCGTCGGGCGTGGCGACGCTCGCTTCCAGATAGGCCTCGTCGATCAGGCCTTCGCGGCGGCAATAGGCGAGCAGGCCGTTCATCAACGCCACATCGCTGCCGGGGCGGAGGGCAAGGTGGAGATCGGCGTCCTCGCAGCTTTCGGTGCGGCGCGGATCAATCACGACCAGCTTGGTGCCGCGCGCCGCGCGGGCCGCCTGGATGCGCTGATAGACGATCGGATGGCACCAGGCGGTGTTGGAGCCGACCAGCACGATCAGGTCCGCTTCATCCAGATCTTCATAGCTGGCCGGGACCACATCCTCGCCGAAGGCGCGGACATGGCCGGCGACGGCGCTCGACATGCACAGTCGCGAATTGGTGTCGATATTCGCCGATCCGATGAATCCCTTCATCAGCTTGTTGGCGACATAATAGTCTTCGGTCAGCAACTGGCCGGAAACGTAGAAGGCGACGCTGTCGGGACCATGTCTGGCGATGGTGTCGCGGAAGCGGCGGGCGACGAGGTCCAGCGCCTTGTCCCAGCTGGCGCGGCGGTCGCCGATCATGGGGGTCAGCAGCCGCCCCTCCAGCCCGACCGTCTCGCCGAGCTGGGTGCCCTTCGAGCACAGCCTGCCGCGATTGGCAGGATGATCGGGATCGCCGGTGATCTGGACGGTGCGCCCCTCGACCGGGGTGGCGACGACGCCGCATCCCACGCCGCAATAGGCGCAGGTCGTCTTGACGGGCGCCGCTTCGTTCATGCGGCGGCCGCGTTCGCCAGCATTGCGAGCCGCGAGATCAGCACCCGCCCCGCGTCGATCCGCACCGGGATGGTCGGCACGCAGCCCTTGTCCTCGCCGAGCGCCTCGCCGGTCGACAGCGATATCCGCCAATTGTGCAGCGGGCAGGCGACCGCATCGCCATGGACGATCCCCTGGCTGAGCGGGCCATGTTTGTGCGGGCAGCGGTTGACGAGGGCATAGACCCGGTTTGCGCTGGTGCGGAAGATGGCGATTTCCTCGCCCCCCGCGCCGTTGGCGCCCATCTTTATCGTGCGGGCGCCGCGGACGGGGATCTCCCCGATCGCGCCGACATCGATCCAGTCTCCAATCATCGCGCTTACTCCGCGGCTTCGAGTGCGAGCGGGCGGAATTCGCCCAGATGTGCATGCTGCTCGCGCTGGGCGCCCGCGGCGCGCGCGGCCCAGGGGTCGTCCTGCGAGAAGTTCTGCGAATAGAGGAAGCGGCTGGTCAGCGCCTCGCGGCCGACCTCGTCCTCGGCGATGCGCTGGCGGACATAGTCGATGCCGACCCGCTCGATCCAGGGCGCCGTGCGCTCGAGATACCAGGCTTCCTCGCGGTAGAGCTGGATGAAGGCCGCGCAATAATCCATCGCCTGCTGCTCGGTCGCAACCTTGCAGAGCAGATCGGTGCCGCGCAGCTTGATCCCGCCATTGCCGCCGACATGCAGCTCGTAGCCCGAGTCGACGCAGATCACGCCGAAATCCTTGATCGTCGCTTCGGCGCAGTTGCGCGGGCAGCCCGACACCGCGATCTTGAACTTGTGCGGCATCCACGAGCCCCAGCTCATCTGCTCGAGCTGGACGCCGAGCCCGGTCGAATCCTGGGTTCCGAAGCGGCACCATTCGGATCCGACGCAGGTCTTCACGGTGCGCAGCGCCTTGCCATAGGCATGGCCAGAAACCATCCCCGCGGCATTGAGATCGGCCCAGACCGCGGGCAAGTCCTCCTTCTTGATGCCGAAGATGTCGAGCCGCTGGCCGCCGGTCACCTTGACCATGGGCGCGTCGTACTTCTCGACGACGTCGGCGATCGCGCGCAGCTCGCGCGGGTTGGTCAGGCCGCCCCACATCCGCGGCACCACCGAATAGGTGCCGTCCTTCTGGATGTTGGCATGGAGGCGTTCGTTGACGAAGCGACTCTGCTGGTCGTCGACATAGTCGCCGGGGTGCGCGCACAGCAGATAATAATTGAGCGCCGGGCGGCAGGAGGAGCAGCCGTCGGGCGTCGACCAGCTGAGCTTCTGCATCACCTCGGGGATCGACTTCATATCCTGCGCGACGATCTCGCGGCGAACGTCGTCATGGGTGAAGCTGCTGCACTTGCAGATCGTCTTCGCCGTGCGCTCGCCATGATAGTCGTCGCCCAGCGTGACGGCGAGGATCTGTTCGACCAGCCCGGTGCAGGAGCCGCACGACGCCGATGCCTTGCAGGTCGCGCGCACCGCGTCGAGCGTGCAGGCGCCGGCCGCGATCGACGCGACGACCTTGCCCTTGGAGACGCCGTTGCAGCCACAGATCTCGGCATCGTCCGAGAGCGCTGCAACGGCAGCCTTAGGGTCCGTCTGCCCCCCTCCGGAGGCGAAGGCTTGGCCGAAGATCAGCACGTCACGGATCGACGCGATGTCCTCGTTCTTCCGCAGCAGATCGAAATACCAGCCGCCATCGGCGGTGTCGCCATAGAGCACGGCGCCGACGATGCGATCGTCGCGGACCACGACGCGCTTGTACACGCCGCGTGAGGCATCGCGCAGCACGATGTCCTCGGCGCCCTCGCCGCCGGCGAAATCGCCCGCCGAGAAGACATCGATGCCGGACACCTTGAGCTTGGTCGACGTGACCGAACCGCGATAGCCGCTCGGCTGCTGGACCAGCCCGTCGGCCAGCGCGCGGCACATCTCCCACAGCGGCGCCACGAGGCCATAAACCATGCCGTCATGCTCGACGCATTCGCCGACCGCCAGGATCGCGGGATCGCTGGTCACCATATGATCGTCAACCTGGATGCCGCGCCCGATCGCCAGGCCGGCCTCGCGGGCCAGCGCGACCGAGGGGCGGATGCCGACCGCCATCACCACCAGGCTGGCGGGGATCGTCCGGCCGTCCTTGAGCTGCACGCCTTCGACCTTGCCGTCGCCGACGATCGCGGCGGTGTCGGCGCCGATCAGGATCGTCTGGCCGCGGCGTTCGAGCTCGGTCTTGAGCAGCCAGCCGGCCGCCTCGTCGAGCTGGCGCTCCATCAGCGTCGGCATCAGGTGGATGACGGTGACCTTCATGCCGCGCAGCGTCAGCCCATGGGCGGCTTCGAGGCCCAGCAGGCCGCCGCCGATCACCACCGCATCGCCGCCGCCGTCGGCCGCCGCGAGCATATGATCGACGTCCTTCATGTCGCGGAAGCTGATCACGCCGGGCAGGTCCTTGCCCGGCACCGGGATGATGAACGGATCGGAGCCTGTTGCGATCAGCAGCTTGTCATAGCCGACGGTGCGGCCTCCCTGGGAGGTGACGGTGCGCGCGGCCCGGTCGATCGCGATCACCGGATCGCCGCTGATCAGCTCGATGGCGTTGTCGCGATACCATTCGGGCCCGTTGATGACGATGTCGTCGAAGCTCTTCTCGCCGGCCAGCACCGGCGAGAGCATGATGCGGTTATAGTTCACATAGGGCTCGGCCCCGAAGATGGTGATCGAGTAGCGGCTGGCATCGCGCTCGAGGATCTCCTCGACCGCCCGGCAACCGGCCATGCCGTTGCCGATGACGATCAGATGTTCGCGGGGAGTGGGGGACAGCATCGCGCTTCCTTCAATTTGCGATAGCGAAGAGGAGGGCGGCGGCGCGCATCAGATACGCGCGCCGGCCAGTGCGGTCGGCCAGGTCGAGCGCCAGCGGCCCTTGACCAGGCTGATCCCGCCGAGGGCGATCATCGCCAGTCCCGCGAAGATCAGGAAGCCGAGCTGCGGGCTGCCGGTGAGCTGCTTGGCGAGGCCCAGCGACGAGGCCAGGTAGAAGCCGCCGACGCCGCCCGCGAAACCGACCAGACCGGTCATCACGCCGATCTCCTCCTTGAAGCGCTGCGGCACGAGCTGGAACACCGCGCCGTTGCCGAAGCCGAGCGCCAGCATCGCCACCAGGAACAGGCCGAGCGCCAGTGCGACCGTCGATGGGCCGGTGCTGATCGCGCTGAGGGTGATCGCGGCGAGCAGATAGGCGATGCTAAGCGCCTTGGTGCCGCCGATGCGATCGGCCACGGCGCCACCGAACGGACGGATCAGCGAGCCGGCGAACACGCAGGCGGCAGTGCAGTAGCCGGCGATGACCGGGGTCAGGGCGAACTGGTCGGTGAAGTAGATCGACAGCGACGAGCTGAGGCCGACGAACCCGCCGAAGCTGACCCCGTAGAATAGCATGAACCACCACGCATCGGCCTTCTTGAGCGGCTCGAGATAGGCGGTGACGGGCTTGGCAGCGGGCGGGTTGGGCGCGTTCCTGGCGTAGATCATGTACACCACGAACACGATCGCGAGCGGGATCACCGCGAGGCCGAGCACGCTGTTCCAGCCGAACAGCTTGGCTAGCGTCGGCGCGAACAGTGCTGCCAGGACGGTGCCGCTATTGCCCATGCCGGCGATGCCGAGCGCAGTGCCCTGATGCTCGGCGGGATACCAGCGGCTGGCGAGCGGCAGCGCCACCGCGAAGCTCGCACCGGCAAAGCCGAGGATCACGCCGACAGCAATCGTGCCGCCGAAGCTATGGACCCCAAGCAGCCAGGCCGTGAGCAACCCTGTCATCACGACCACCTGGCCGATCGCGCCGGTCATTTTCGGGCCGATCCGGTCGACCAGCACGCCATTGACCAGGCGCAGGATCGCGCCGGCCAGCGTCGGAACCGCGACCATGAAGCCTTTCTGGGCAGGGCTCAGGCCCAGGTCAGTCGCGATGCTCGGGGCCAAGGGGCCGAGCAACACCCACACCATGAAGGCGATGTCGAAATAGAGAAAGGCGGCGATCAGTGTCGGCCGGTGGCCCGCTGCCCAGAAACCCTTGTTCATTGCTCAACCTCAACTCAAGCCAGTTTCATCCGAATTGGCGCAGACATGAAAAAAGCCGCCTCGAAGCACGATCGAATCGATCGGTTCGGGCGGCGTCATTGCCTGAGCCGTGGCCTTGCGGCCTTGGCGGTGGACCTTTCCTGCGTCGGATCGGCCCATTTTATGGATTCGAGGCGTCCTTGCCTCGATGCATGAATTCCCACGGATGCCGCGCAATGGCAAGAGGATTTTTGCGCGGTGCAGCATTTGCAAGTGGTGGATCAACCTCGTCCGTCACAACCCCGTCGGTAAATGACTTTCAGGCGCCCCTCCCCACATCGCCATGCTGAACTTGTTTCAGTATCCACCTGAACCCAGGTGCCGCCCCGAGGGACGATTAAATGCTGAAACAAGCCAGCATGACGGGAGGGCTGTCAGTTAGCCTCTACAGGGCCCATTCGACCTGCAGCCAGATCTTCTTGGTGTCGGCATCGCCGGCGAAGCTGGCGATGCCCTGGCGCTGATAATCGGCATATTTGGCGGTGAAGGTGTATTTCTTCATCTTCGCCTGGAGCTGGAGATCGATCTCGTCGCCATAATGGATGCTGGCGACGTCGCTGTCGAAGCGATGGTAGACGGCCGTCGCCGAGATCACGTCAAATACACCGACCTTCTTCCAGCCATAGCCCGCAGAGGCATAATAATCGGTGATGCCCTGCGCCGGGGTGGTGAGGAACTTGTCAGCCCAGCCCTGGAATTTGTGGAGCGTCGCGAACGGCGTCTGGAAGGCGAAGCCGCCGGGAAAGCGAAGGCCGGTCGCCTTGGTGGTGACGTTGCGGTCGGCGCCGAGCTGCTCGACGCCGGCGCCGAGCTTGAACGCGGCGACATCGAGCGAGCCTTCCGCCAGGAAATAATCCGCCGAATAGTCGATCGGGCTGGTGCCGATATCCTGCTGATGCGCGTAGCTCAGCGTGTAGGTCCATTTGACGGACTTCGTCAGCGGCCGGCTGCCCGAGAAGCGGGCGCCGAACGTGCCCGAGCTGTTGCGGAGAAGCGCCACGACCGGCTTGTCCTCGTCGACCCGGTAATAGAAGCCGGTCAGGCTGCCATAGGGCGTCTTGTACGAGACGTTGGCGAAGACATTGTCGCCGCTGATCGCCTGGGGCCGGCCGAGCGAGTAGGCATGGCGGCCGCCGTCGATGCCCCATATGGTGCGATTGGACCAGCTATAGGTCAGATCCACCTTGAGATTCTTGACCTTGCTCCATTCGATGCGAACCGCGTCGAAAGTCTGTTCGTTCTGGCGCCAGCCGGCCGCGCCGACAAAGCGCTGGTCGTCGAGATTGATGCGCTGGCGGCCGGCGGTGGCGACGGTGCCGGGCAGGCCCTTATATTGCACCTGGATGCGGTTGAGTTCGACATTCTCGGGATCGCCGACGACGGGATAGCCGATCGCGGCCGGGAGCGCCGTCTTCCGGTTGACTCCGCTGGAATATTTCTCGTCCAGCGCCAGCGTCCCTTCGGCCTCGACCAGGAAGGAGAACGGGCCTTGGACGGCTTCGACGCCGAGCCGGGCGCGTGCGGTCAGCGCATCGGCCTTGTTGCCGAACCCGGTCTGGTCGACATTCTCGTAGCGGAGCCGTGTATCGATGATCGGCTTGAGCGTGACGGCCTGCGCGGCGGCCGGAAGCAGAGCTGCTGAAGACAGCAGGCAGCATGTCAGGAATCGCATGATCTTTCCCCCATATAAGATCGTAATCTGGTTCGATGCCGGTGAAGGCATCCTCTCCCCGGCCGGGCTGTTACCCGGCCAATTCAGGCTGCCTTGTCGGCTGGATTGGAATAGCGCTGGTGCAGGAACTGCAGGATCTCCTGCCGGGCATGGTTATAGTCGGGCGTGTCGGCCATCGCGATCCGGTTGCGCGGCCGGGTCAGCGTGACGGACAGGTCTTCGCCGATGGTTGCGGCCGGGCCGTTGGTCATCATCACCACCCGGTCGGCAAGCAGCACGGCTTCGTCGACGTCGTGGGTGATCATCACCACGGTGTTGTTGAGCTTGGCCTGGATGGCCATGACCGCATCCTGAAGGCTGGCGCGCGTCAGCGCATCGAGCGCGCCGAACGGCTCGTCCATCAGCAGCACGCGCGGGCTCATCGCAATGGCGCGGGCGATGCCGACGCGCTGCTTCATGCCGCCCGAAAGCTCGCCCGGGCGCTTGGCGGCGGCATGCGCCATCTGGACCAGGTCGAGATTGTGCATCACCCAGTCGCGCCGCTCGGCGCGCGGCTTGCCCGCCATCACCTTGTCGACGGCAAGGCGGACATTTTCCTCCACCGTCAGCCAGGGCAGCAGCGAATGATCCTGGAAGATCACCGCGCGGTCGGGCCCCGGCTGGTCGATCACGTCGCCGTCGAGGAAGATGACGCCGCGACTCGGCCGGGTCAGTCCGGCGATGATGTTGAGCAGCGTCGACTTGCCGCAGCCGGAGTGGCCGATCAATGCGACGAACTCGCCCTTCTCGATCGACAGGTCGATGTCGCGAAGCGCTGTGAAGGGGCCCTTGGGCGTAGGAAAGGTGACCCCGATGCCCTCGAGCGCGAGATAGCTGCGATGCTTCATGCCATGTCCTCCTTCAGGCTGCGCGAGCGATGCGGCGGCCGATCCAGCCGACGATTCGATCGAGCGCGAAGCCGATCAGGCCAATCCAGACGAGCGCGACGATCGTGTCGGTAAGCAGCGAGCTGTTGTAGCTGTCCCAGATGAAGAAGCCGATGCCGGTGCCGCCCTGGACCATCTCGGCCGCGACGATCGCCAGCCAGCTCATGCCGACGCCGATGCGCAGGCCGGTGAACATGTGCGGCACGGTGGCCGGCAGCATGATCTTGGTGAAATATTCGAAGGGGTTGAGCGACAGCACCCGGCCGACATTGCGGTAGGTGGCCGGGATGTTCTGCACACCGGCGGCGGTGTTCAGGATCACCGGCCAGATCGCCGTGATGAAGATCAGGAAGATCGCCGAGGGTTGCGCCTGCTGGAAGATGGCGAGGCTGATCGGCAGCCAGGCGAGCGGCGGAACGGTGCGCAATATCTGAAACAGTGGATCGAGCGCGCGATAGGCGAACTTGCTCTGGCCGATCAGGATGCCGAGTGCGATGCCGAAGGTCGCCGACAGGCTGAAGCCGATGCCGACGCGCCCGAGGCTGGTCAGGATATGCCCGGCGATACCGACGTCGCCGCCATCCTGGATCTTGAAGCCGAAGCCGTCCAGCTCGATGCCCTTGAGCGGATGCATGATGACGTCGTGGCTTCCGGTCCACACCTTGGACGGACTCGGCAGCGTGGCGCCCTCGCCGCTGCAGGCGATCTCCCACACCATCAGCAGCGCGACGAGCATCAGCAGCGTCGGCAGGATGGTGAGGACGATGCCGCGCAGCTTGTCGAGCAGCGGCGCGACATCGAGGCGCTTCCTTGCGTCTGCCACGGCGGGGCTTGCTCCCGGATAGGGGATGATCTCCGCCTCCGTGCGGGCAACGCCGTTTTCGGAGGCGCCCGACGAAGGGGTGACGAGGCGGACAGGAGACGACATGCGCTAGGCTCCTTTGCGGCCGATCAGGCCTTCTTGATCTTAAGGCTGGCCAGATAGGCAGCCGGGTTGGCGGGATCGAAGACCTTGCCGTCGAAGAAGCGCTCGACGCCGCGGCTGTCGGACTTGGGGATCTGTGCGGCCGGCACCTTCGCCAACACCGCGGCCTTGCGCCAGATGTCGGCGCGGTTGACCTTCGCGATCACCGCCTTGGTGTTGAGATCCGCTGGCAGCTTGCCCCAGCGCTGGTCCTCGGTGAGGAACCAGAGATCGTGGCTCTTATAAGGGAAGGAGGCGTTTGACGCCCAGAACTTCATCTTGAACGGCGCGTTCTTGAACACGCGGCCATCACCCATCGTGAAATTGCCCAGCAGGCGATCCTGGATGTCGGTGACCGGCACCTTGAGCCAATCGCGCCCGCCGACGATCTCGGCCAGCTTGGCGTTATTGGCGGGGACGTCGCACCAGCGCTGCGCCTCGATGATCGCCGCGGTCAGGGCAATCGCGGCATTGGGGTGAGCCGCCACCCAGTCCGAGCGCATCGCGAACGCCTTTTCCGGGTGGTTCATCCAGAGCTGGCCGGTCGATACCGCGGTATAGCCAAGCCCCTGCGCCACGAGCTGGTCGTTCCACGGCTCGCCGACGCAGAACGCCTCCATCGTCTTGGCGCGCATGTTGGCGACCATCTGGGGCGGCGGAATGGTGATCAGCTCGACATCGCTCTCGGGGTTGATGCCCTGCGCCGCGAGCCAGTAGCGGATCCAGAGGTCGTGGGTGCCGCCGGGGAAGGTCATGGCCATGGTGATCTTGCGGCCGGCGGCCTTGCGCTGCGCGATCAGCGGCTTCATGCGCGCCGCGTTGATGTCGGCCCGCGCGGCGAGATATTGCTTCTCGACCGAGATCGCCTGGCCGTTGACGTTCAGCCGGGCGAGCAGGCTCATCGGGGTGGCCTTGCCGATCGTGCCGAGGGTCAGCAGATAGGGCATCGGCGACAGGATGTGCGCGCCGTCGATCCCGCCGCCGGCCGCGCCGAGCACCAGATTGTCACGCGTTCCGGCCCAGCTCGCCTGCTTGGCCACCACCACATCGGGCATGCCATATTTGGCGAACAGGCCGAGTTCCTTGGCGATGATCAACGGGGATGCGTCGGTAAGGGCGATGAAGCCGAGCTTCGCGCCGGTCACTTCGGGCTTGCCGGGTGCGGCACCCAGCACCGGGCCGGACAATCCGGCAGCGGCCATGCCGGCGGCGGCGGCGGCGCCAGTCTTCAGGAAAGAGCGGCGCGCCATCATCGTGGCGGCGTCCCTACGGTCTTCGATGTCGTCGGCCATGTTTTCCCCCAAGCGCAAAAATGAAAAAAAGCCGCGATCGGCCCCCCGATGAAGGGCCGACAGCGGCTTTGCTGTTTCGATAAAGGCGCCTCACCCATCGTTGGGGAGGCTGCCGGATTTTTCGCGCACATCCATTGTGCGGTGCACACATAACAAGCGATTCGCGGCTACGGCGCAAGTAGTTTTTTTGCAATCGCGAATGTCGGTGCCGCCAGCGGCGTCTGCGGTAGCGCCTAACTATCGAAGCCGGAAAGATATTCCTGAATCTTGGAAGGGTCGAAAATCCGCCCGTCGAAGAACCTGTCCGGCCCCAGGGTCAGCGTTCCGCTATTCGAACCGACCGCCAGCGGAGTCGACAAGGCGCCTTCGACCTTCATGCTGGCGCCCGGCATCGGCAATGCTGCGTCTGCGAGGGCGCGGCGGAAGATATCGGAGCGGAACACGTCTGCCGCGAGCCGCTCATTGGCTGCGCTTGCCTCCGCCAATCCCCACCGGACGAGCTGCGAGTAGATCCACAGCGCCTGGCTGCGCCACGGAAAGTTGGCAGCCTCGCGCGCGAACAGCATGAAATCGTCGATCACCACTGGCGGGCTGCCCGAACGCAGCACGAAGCGTCCGCTCAGCGCCGGAAGAAGTGTAGAGGCCGGCTGGCCGACATAGCCGGGACGCTCGAGCAGTGCGGCCAGTTCCTCGACATTGGCCGGGTCGTCGCACCAGGCGGCAGCGCCCGCCATGGCGATGAGCAGCTTGTCGGTGGTCTGGGCATTGTCTTCCATCCAGTCGGTCCGGAAGGCGAGCACCTTTTCGACGCCGCGCTGCCAGATGCGCGACCCGACAGCGACGATCTCGGCCAACCCTTCGGCGACGGCAACGCTGCTCCAGGGCTCGCCCGCGATGAAGCCGTCGATTTCGCCGCTGCGCATCGCCTCGGCCATCAGCGACGGCGGCAGCACCCGCAGGGCGAGATCGCGATCGGGATCGACTCCGGCGAAGCTCAGCCAGTAGCGCAGCATCAGCGCATGGCTGGAGTAGCGATGAACGATGCCGATCACCGGCTTGCGACGATGCAGGCCGATCGCCGCCGCGAAATCGTGCGCCGCCGCCACGGGATCGGCAATCCGCTTGGCGAGATCGGGATCGAGCGCCGCCGCGAACTCAATCGACATCGACAGCGCATTGCCGTTGACGTTGAGCTTGAACGGCGCCGACAATGCGGCAGGATGCTGGCTGAGGCCCAGCGTGACGGCGATTGCCTGCGGAGCGAGCATATGGGCCGCCTGCACCTGGCCATAGACCAGCCTGTCGCGCAGCGTTGCCCAGGAGGTCGTCTTGTGCAGCACCAGATCGATGCCCACGTCCGCGGCGAAGCCCTTCTCGCGCGCGACGACCAGCGGCGCGCTGTCGGTGAGAGGAAGGAAGGCGATCGAGATGGGGGTCATTCGCCGCCTCCGAGCAGGCTGTGCGCCGTGATCAGTGCCTCGGCGACCTCAATGATCTTGCGGCCCTGGTTCATCGCGGTCGATCGCAGCAGCGCATAGGCTTCGGGCTCCGGCAGGTTTCGGCTTTTCATCAGCAGCGTTTTGGCGCGGTCGATCGTCTTGCGGTCGGCCAGGGCGGATCGCGCCTCGTCCAGCTCCGTCTGCATCCGCGCAAAGGCGTTGAAGCGGCGGATGGCGAGGTCCAGGATCGGCTTGACCCGCTCCTTGCGCAGGCCATCGACGACATAGGCCGACACGCCGGCATCGATCGCCGCCCCGATCATCTGGTCGTCGGAGCGATCGACGAACATGGCGATCGGCCGGGCCAGCGCCCGGCTGACCGCCAGCATTTCCTCCAGCGTGTCGCGACTCGGGCTGCCCAGGTCCATCAGCACGACATCCGGCGCCATGCGCTCCAGCTTGGCTACGAAGGCGCCATGCGGCGGGACGACATGGATATCGTCATAGCCGGCATCCCGCAGCCCGTCCTCCAGGACGGTTGCGCGCAGTCCGCTGTCGTCGATGATCACAATTCGCAAGTCTGGGCTTCCATGCCGCGGAGGGCCAAGCGCCGCCTATGCGATAAGGGCGTTTTCGTTGCAATGCGGGTCTCGGCCCCGTCCGTCGCACGCAAGGGGCGACAGAACCTCGTTCCGTAACAAGGATGTCGCGTATCGGTCATGTGCCGCTGCTTATCCCATGGCGACTCAAGGGGATAAGAATCATGATCAGATCCACCGCTCGGTTCGCCCGCGCCGCTTCCGCCTGTGCCTTCGCTCTCGCCAGCCCGGTCGCGGCACAGTCGCTGACCTATACGACGCCGCATATCACCACCACCGCCGGCAGCCAGAGCGTGCAGCTGGGCGGCGTCGCCTTCGCCAATCAGGGGCTGGTCGGCGTCGGCCGGCTTGCGGCATCGACGCGCGACTTCGCGGGCGAGACGCTCGGCTCCTTCTCCGGCATGGCTCTCGACCTGAACAGCTGGCGCCGCAATGCGGATGGCAGCTACTCCGGCAGCGTGCGGACTCTTCCCGATCGCGGCCCGAACGATGTCGGGCCGTTTGTCGGTACCACCGACTATCGCAACCGCGTGCATGTCTCGGCGCTGACCCTGACGCCCTATACCGGCATTTCGGCGCTGCCGCAGTCGGTCACGTCCCAGAACCAACTGACGATCACGCCCAATGGCGGCTTCTTTCTGACGGACGCCACCGGCGCGAACTTCACCGGCAAGGATGCCGGATCCAACGTCATCACCCGCAACGGCATTCTCTACCCCAGCCCCGTCAGCGGCGAAGGCAGCGGCCACATCAGCCTTGATTCCGAAGCCATCACCTATGCACCCGATGGAAGCTTCTACGTTTCGGACGAATATGCCGCCGGGATCTACCATTTCGATGCGACCGGCAAGCAGATCGGGGCGATCCAGACCATCGCGGCACTGCTTCCCCGGGTCAACGGCATCGTCAATTTCGATGGCGCCAACGCACCTAACACCGGCCGGCGCAACAATCAGGGGCTCGAGGCGCTGTCGGTGACGCCCGACGGCAGCCGTCTGGTCACCATCCTGCAATCGGCGACGGTGCAGGATACCAATGGCGCCAATCAGGATACGCGCAACAACACCCGCATCCTGGTCTATGACATCTCGACCAGCGCCACGCCTGCCAATCCGGTCGGCCATTATGTGCTGCAGTTGCCGACCTTCACCCAGAACGGCAACGGCACCGCTGCCAACCGCACGGCCGCGCAGTCCGAGATGCTCGCGCTCAACTCGAACCAGTTTCTGGTCTTGTCGCGCGACGGCATCGGCCGCGGATCGGGCGCATCGGCAACCAATTCGCCCGTGTTCAAGAGCGTGCTGCTGGTCGACACCACCGGCGCGACCAATCTCGCCGGCACCCCGTTTGAAACGGGGACCGCCCCGATCGCCACCGGCGGCGTGCTCAATTCGACGATCAAGCCGGTGCAGCAGGTCGAACTGGTGAACATGCTCAATCCGGTCCAGCTCGGCCGATTCGGAATGAACCTGAACACGGCCCCCTCGAACGCCACGTCGCTGTCTGAAAAGTGGGAAGCGATGGGCCTGGCGCCCGTGCTCGAGGAAGCAAAGCCGCAGGATTTCTTCCTGTTCGTGGGGAATGACAACGACTTCATCACCTCGAATGGCTTCATCAACGGTCAGCCGTTCAACGCCGGTCTGACCGGCGCCGGCGGCACGGGCGACAATGACAGCGTGATCCTGGTCTATCGCCTCACGCTGCCGACCTATGTCGATCCGCAGGCGCTGAGGGCGATGACGGTCGAGACGCCGGCGGTCGCACTGGCAGCCCGCGCCGTGGCCGCAGAGCTCGGCAGCGCTGCGATCCAGCCCTCGATCGACGCGCTCGCGAACCTTCGCCGCACCAGCGATAGCGGCTTCGGTGAAGGCGTCCGGCTGTGGATGGACGGCACATGGTCGCGCATCGACACGGTGGCGCTCGGCCAATCGGATCTGCGCGCCGATACCCAGGGGCTGGCGGGCGGTTTCGATATCGGGATCGGCCCGGTGCGCCTCGGCGCCAGCGTCGCCTATCGCGACGCCGATGGCAGCTTCGGCGGCGATACCGGCATCAAGGCCAATGCCACCAGCATCGCGGTCTATGGCGGCGTCGCCTTGCCAGGCGGCTTCTATCTGGAAGCCGCTGGCAGCAAGTCCGTCCGGCTGAGCTACGACAGCATCCGCCGGCCGGGGGCCTATGGCCAGGTCGCCGAAGCTAGTAGCAGCGGCAAGGCCTATGCGGCCGGTGCGGAGATCGGCTGGAGCATCCCGGTCGGGAGGGTCGCCGCCGGTCCCTTCGCGACGGTCGACTATGTCGATGCCAGCATCGACGGCTTCAGCGAGGCCGGCGCCTCGCTGTCTAACGCGCGCTATGCGGGGCTGAACTACAAGCGCCTGCGCTATGGCGCGGGCATCGAGCTGCGCGGCACCTGGTCGGAGGCGGTCCGTCCGAACATCCGCGTGGGGTATGCGAAGGAGGACGAGCGCGGCGATCGTGCCACCACCGCCAGCCTCATCGCCGCGCAGCATGTGATGGGCACGCAGGCCATCGTCCTGCCGTCCACCGAACGCGATCGTCTCGTTGCTGGTGGCGGCATCGACGGCAGCATGGACAACTGGTCCTATCGCTTCGGTGCGGAAGGCCGGTTCGATCGCGGCGACGACGAGGCGCGGGTCAGCCTGACGATCTCGACCCGGCTGTAGCGCATCGCCTGTGACGGGCTCACCGCGCCGCGGTGACCCGCCACACGGTGTTGCCGACATCGTCCGCGATCAGCAGCGCGCCGGTGCGGTCTACCGCCACGCCGACCGGCCGGCCGAAGCTCTTGCGGCGCTCCCTGTCGAGGAAGCCGGTGACGACATCCTCGGCCATCCCTGACGGGCGGCCGTTGCGGAACGGCACGAACGCCACCTTGTAGCCCGACGGCGAATAGCGGTCCCAGCTGCCATGCTCGCCGATGAAAGCGCCGCCGCGATAATGCGGTGGCAGGGCCGTGCCCGTGTAGAAGGTCAGGCCAAGCGCGGCGACATGGCTGCCGAGGGCATAATCAGGCTTGATTGCGCGGGCGACGAGATCGGGCCGCTGCGGACGGACGCGTGGGTCGAGATGCCGGCCATAATAGCTGTAGGGCCACCCATAGAAGCCGCGCTCGCGCACCGATGTCAGGTAATCCGGAACGAGGTGGGGGCCGAGTTCGTCGCGCTCGTTCACCACCACCCACAGGGTGTTGGTGCCGGGGTAGAAATTGGGGCTGTTCGGATTGCGCAGGCCGGTCGCGAACTCACGCGCCCGGCCGCTGGCCCGATCGATTTCCCAGACGCTGGCGCGACCCTTTTCCGCCTCGATCCCGTTCTCGGTGATGTTGCTGTTCGATCCGACAGTTGCGTAGAGCCGCTGGCCGTCGGGGCTCACGGTCAGGCTCTTGGTCCAGTGATGGTTGATAGGGCCGGCGGGCAATTCGGTGAGCACCTGCCCCGGCGCCGTCATCCGCGTCTGGCCCGGCACGAACGGATAGCGGACCACCGCATCGGTGTTGGCGACATAAAGCGCATTGTCGGCCCACACCACGCCGAACGGCGAGTTGAGATTGTCGATCAGGGTGACCCGCAGCTCCGGCCTGCCGTCGGCATCGGCGTCGCGGATCAGGGTGATGCGGCTGGCGGCCTTCGGGCCGCCCGGAAAGGATGTAGCCTTGTTCTTCACCATCGCGACGATTGGATCCTTCGGACGTTTGACCGGCTCGGGCGGCGGCGACTTCGCCTGGACCGCGAGGATGTCGCCGTTCGGCAGCACATAGACCATCCTCGGGTGCTGCAGCCCCGTCGCCAGCGGCTGGATTCTGAGCCCGGCCGCCACGGCTGGGCTCTGTCCGGCCTTCCAACCCTCGCCCGGCGAGACGCTGATCGGCGGCAGCAGATATTGCCTGGGTTCCGGCAGCAGCGGATCGGGGCCGATCTGCTTGCTTTCGTCGAAGGGCGGATCACTGCACGCCGCGAGCGTCAGCGCGAGGAGGGACGCGGCGAATGCGGCTCGCCCGGCGACGCCGCGCCTCATTCGGCCACGCCGACGCGATGGCGATAGACCAGCGATCCGCCGAGCCAGCCGCTGACGCCCAGAATCGCGACGACAACGCCCGACAGGATAATGCCCTGCGGCACCACGGCCGTCCATCCGTCACGGCTGTGCACGAAGGCGTTCAGCAGCGACAGGATCATCGCCGTGATGTTGAGCAGCATATGCCATGTCGCTGGCCGTTTGGCGCGTATGCGCCGGTCCCCGAGATAGTCGATCAGGCCGGCGACAGCGGCCAGCGCTCCCATCACCAGGCCCGCGGTGATCAGCCAGATCGAAAAATACTGCCAGAAGAGGTTGGCGGAGCGCGCATACACGATGTCCGTCACCAGGGCGCCGATGAAGCAGGTGATCGGGAACGGCACCAGCATCGGGTGGATCGGATGGCCAAAGAGTCTGGCTGTCGAGCGGGGGTGCGTTCGGTCTTTGTCCGCGGGCCGGTCTCGGTCGATTGGCATGGCGTGCGCTACCTCATCGAACAGCGAAACCCCCGTGGCGGCGCGCGGTTCCGCAGCGACGTTCAGGCCAGGTCGACCGCGCCGAGTGCTTCCTGGGCCACCTCCGTGCCGCGGTCGAGCAGGCGCTGGGTGGCGTCATGTCCGGCGGAGCGGATCCGCGTCGCGGTCGAGCCGAGCACTGCCTCTTCCTGGCGGCTGATCGGAAGCAGGCCACCGGCCAGCGCGCCGAGAGCCACCGCGATCCCGCCGATGGCCAGGCCGCTCGGCATCGAGACACCGCCGCGACGCCGGCCGCCGGAGTCGTGCGAGGACGAACCGAGCCCCACCTTCTCCCCGATCTTGCCGAAAGTGTCGCCGACGCGATGGCGGGCGTCATGAAAGCCGGAGGCCGCCGAGGCCATCGCCTTGCGAACCTGCCAGGCATAAGAACCGTTGCTGTCTTCGGGCGAGCGCGAGATACCGAGCATCTCGCCGCGGGCGTGATCGAGCCGGGTGCGATAGTCGGCGTCGCCTTCGCCTTCGCCACGGGTGATGCGCGCTTCGGCCTCGCGGATACGCGCCCACATCCCGCCGTCAGAGGCCTGGCCACCGTCGGCGGGCCGGTCGGTTGCCTGATCGGACCGCGCCAGCGCCATCCAACCCAGGCCAATACCGATCAGGGCGATCGGAATCGGGTTGGCTTTGGCGTCGGACAGGACGTTGCGGGCGATATTGTCGGCCAGCTTGGCGGGCGTCAGCCTGTCCTGCAACGCATCGAGGCGCTGATCCATGCGGGCACGCGTCTCGGCGAGGTTGCGCTCTATGTTTTCTGGATCTTCAGGCATATCGGCCATCATGCATGTTCCTTGATCATGCGCGCATCGCGCTCAATATTCTCGATCGTTCGTTCGGGAGTCAGCGCCTTCAGCGACAGCCTGGAGAGAGCGGCCCGGGCGATCAGTCCGCCGATCAGCAGGATCGCGGCTCCGACGATCAGCAGCGCCAGCCAGGCGGGCATCCACCGCGCCAGCACCGCGGCGACGCCTTCGAGCAGCACCACCAGCCCCGCAAAAGCAAGCAGGGCGCTGCCCACCAGCGAGATCAGGCCGGCGAGCAGTACCCTGGACTTCTTGTCGAGCTCGACGCGGGCGAGCGCCAGTTCGCCGCGCACCAGATCCTGCATGTCGCTGACGAGACCGCTGGCGATTTCGGCCAGACCGGGCGACGGCGCCGCGTCAACTTGCGACATAGCGCATCTCCGGTGCCCTCGGCAGATTGCCGCCGGAGCCACCCGCCGCCGCAAGCTTCACGAGCCGGCCGAGAGCGAGCCCGGCGACCAGCGAGGCGGCGGCAAACATCGCTGGCTGCCGATCGGCGAAGCCGCGCAGCTGGTTCAATAATTCGCGGGCATCGGCGTTGCGCAGCCTACCGGCGATCGACTGGAGTTCGTCGGCGCCCCGCTGGATCGCTTCCGCAGCCCAGTCCTGCTGCCCGCGCAGCTGTTCGCCCGAGCGATGCACTGCCTGCGCCACGTCTTCCAGCCGGCTCGCGACACCGTGTTTCTGCTGATCGGCCGCCGACATCGCCTTGTCGCGCAGCTGGCCGACAAACCGGTTGACGGAGCCGCCGAGATTGGCGCGTCCGCCGCCGTTCGCGCCCGATTGCCCGCCGCCCGATTGCCGAATGGCGTCAGCGTCGGCATCGCTGCCGCTGAACTGCGAGGCCGCGCCCGCCGACTGATCGGGCTGCGGCTGGCCGGGCCGCGCGCTGCCTGCGCCGGCGTTGATGTTCTGGCTGGCATCGCTCCCATCCGAGCCGCCTGCATTCGGCGATGCTGTGCGGTTGTCGCCCATGTTCACCGGTTCATTCATCTCGACCTCCATCCTTATCGTCAGCGGTGCGATGCCGCCGCCTCACGCCGTGCCCATGGCTTCAGGTGCTGTCCGGCCCGCGCGGTCGCCCGTCCCGCCATTGCGCGAAGGGGGCATGCTGGCCGGCTCGGCGCGCATGTCGGGCGGCGTCTCGAAATCGCGGCGCGCGATCCCGCGCGAGCCTTCCACGCCCTTGGGCAGGCCGCTCCGGTCGCCATAGTCGCGCGGTTGGCCGGTGCGGCGACGGGTCGACAGCACGCCCGCAAAGGCGGCTATGTCGAGCGCGGTGACCGCCGCGACCGCGGCGGTTGCGATCATCGCGTTCCTGCGCTTTGGATTGTCGCGCCTCAGTGCGGGCGCCAGGGTGGCCAGGTCCAGCGCGTCGCCGGCGATGCGCGCCGACAGCCCGACCTGCTTGTCGAATGACAGCGTCGGGACGCCCGCTGCCATTTCGCGCGCGCCATAGGCGCGGATCAGCCCCTTCCTGCCATCGAGGCCGAGCGACCGGGCGATCTTCCCGGGCGCTATGAGCTCGGCGGCGCCCAGGCCGAAGCTGAGCCAGCCCAGCCCTTTCGCCAGTCGATCCCATCCGTCGAGCGAGCTGACGCCCGCGGCCTGGACCTTTGGGTCTCCCGGAGAACGGGCGACCTTGTGGGTGATATTTGCAAGCGTTGCCATGATGGACACCTTCAGGGCTTGAGAACGACCTTGATGCAGCTGTCCGCCTTGTCGCGGAATTTCCGGTACATTTCAGGTCCTTGCGCCAGATCGGCAGTGTGGGTGATAACGAATGAAGGGTCGATCTGCCCCTCTTCGATCCGACGCAGCAGATCACCGGTCCAGCGCGGGACATGGGCCTGCGCCATGCGGAAGGTCAGCCCCTTGTTCATCGCCTGGCCCATCGGGACCTTGTCGATCAGGCCGGTATAGACGCCGACGATCGAGATGATGCCGGCCGGCCGGCAAGCATAGATCATCTCGCGCAGGGCGTGGGCGCGATCATTGGCCATCAAGGTCATTTGCTTGGCGCGGTCGAGCAGGGTGTCCGGCTGCGACAGGCCGACATGGCTCTCCGTGCCGATCGCGTCGATGCACTTCTGCGGGCCCTTGCCGCCGGTCAGTTCATTCAGCCGCTCGACGACGCTTTCGCTGGTGAAATCGATGGTGATCGCGCCGGCCGCCGCCGCCATCGACAGGCGCTCGGGCAGGCAGTCGATGGCCACCACATCCTGCGCGCCCAGCAGGAGCGCGCTGCGGATCGCCATCTGCCCGACCGGCCCGGCGCCCCAGATCGCCACCATGTCGTCGGGCTCGATGTCGCATTGCACCGCTGCCTGCCAGCCTGTCGGCAGGATATCGCTGAGGAACAGCAATTTCTCGTCCGGAATGCCGTCGGGCACCTTGATGTGGGTGGCGTCGGCGAAGGGCACCCGCAGATATTCGGCCTGGCTGCCGGCATAGCCGCCGGTCAGGTGGGTATAGCCGAACAGGCCCGCCGTGCTGTGGCCGAACATCTTGTCGGCGAGGCCCTTCTTGCGATTGGTGGTTTCGCAGACCGAGAAATTGCCGCGCCGGCATTGCTCGCATTCGCCGCAGACGATGGTGAAGGGGATGACGACCCGATCGCCCTTCTTCAGCGCGCTTTGGGCCTCATCGCCGACTTCGACGACCTCGCCCATCGACTCATGGCCGAGGATGTCGCCGGGCAGCATCGCGCCGGGAATGAGATTGTGAAAGAGGTGGAGGTCGGAGCCGCAGATCGCGCAACTCGACACCTTGATGATCGCATCGCGGGGATGTTCGATGCCGGGGTCGGACACCGTATCGCAGCGTATGTCTTCCTTGCCGTGCCAGACCAACGCCTTCATGCACCTTCTCCTGACCTGCCGCCCTCCCTGCACGGCATCTTGCGCCGCCCCTGCGGCAGCTCCCACCAACTAGGTTAGCCGGGTCTGCAGGCGGCGCACGGTCCATCGCCACGATGCAACGGTGTGGCGGAATCCTGATCTTGGCGGAGAGAAGTTAACCTTTAAATATAAGTACTTGCAGCCGTAACGACGGCGAAGGCCGAGCGGTTCAGCCTAGTGAAACAGACTCAGTCCAGTCCATTCTCCGCGCGGCGTTTGGCGCGCAGTTTGGCAGCCACCAGCACGACCAGCAGTACGATCGCCACGGCAGCGACGGTCCGCGACGCGGTGGAGATCGCGATGACGACGCCGGCGATCATCAGCAGGCCGACCAAGACGGTGTCGGTCGCGGTGGTGGCGGTACATTTCGGGCAGCCGCACCCCAGATCATGTCGCATTGCTATCCTCCGGTCGATGGCGGCACGCTACCGGCCGACTCGTGTCGAGGCGCGTGACACCGATCACGCACGACTCCCTTCGGCGCGCTTTAGGGGGCGCTTCTCGATCCGCACGGAAGGGAGACGTCATGTCCTGTTCGATCGTTACGCTGGACAGCATTGCGCGCAGGATCGCGGCCGATGCGGGCGTTGCGTGGCGCGACCTGCCGGATCACCCCGGTTATTCGAAGGGTCGCTGGCGCGACGATGCGCGTTGGCTGGTCCTGCAATCGACGCCCGATGCCGTCTTCGTCGAGGGCGGCGAATTGTGGGACGGCCGGCGGAGCGAGGATCTGGTCGTCAACTTCTCGGCCGCGGATTTTCGCCGCGCATTGCAGAACGGCCTTTGCGAACCCGCCAGGACGAAGCGCTGACGCCGTCATGGGCACTTGCAGGGCCGCCGCGCTTTCCGCCACAAGGATGGCCGATCCTGTACCGACGCATCGCTCGTGCCGTAGGGGGCGGTCCATGGAACATGCCGATGACCAACTACGGGAGCCGCCGGCCGGCGGCGTTGCCGTGCGATCGCCCGAGCCCGCCCCGCGCTACCGCGCCTTCCTGAGCTACAGCCATGTCGACGAGCGCGCGGCCGCGCGCCTCCACCACCGGCTGGAGACCTATCGGCTGCCGTCGCGGCTGGTCGGGCGCGGCACCGCGCGGGGCACGGTGCCGCGGCGGCTGTCGCCGATATTCCGGGATCGCAACGAGCTACCCGCTTCGGATAATCTGGACGAGGAGGTTCGGATCGCCCTGGCCGAATCGGCGAGCCTCGTCATCCTCTGCTCGCCAGCAGCCCGGGTTTCGCGCTGGGTCGAGGAGGAGATCGGCTATTTCCGCAGCATCCATCCCGACCGCCCAGTGCTCGCGGCGCTGATCCGCGGCACGCCCGAGGACGCCTTTCCGCGCGCGTTGATCGAAGGCGGCGCGTCGGCGCAGAAGCGCGAGCCCATCGCCGCGGACTTCCGCAAGGGCGGCGACGGCAAGCTCGCGCGGCTCAAGCTGGTCGCCGGGCTTACCGGCGTGGGGCTCGACGAGCTGGTCCAGCGGGAGGGGCAGCGGCAACTGGCGCGCGTGATGGTGATCACGCTCCTGGCCGTCGTCTCGGCGCTAATATTGGCGGCGTTGCTGATCGTCGCCATCTGGGCGCGCGACGAAGCCGAACGCCAGCGGCAGCAGGCCGAAGGATTGATAGAGTTCATGCTCACCGACCTGAGGTCACGATTACAGGGGGTCGGGCGGCTCGATATCCTCGGATCGGTCAACGAACGGGCGCTCGGCTATTATGGAGCGCAGGGCGACCTGACCCGCTTGCCGAGCGAATCGCTGGACCGGCGCGCGCGCGTCCTGCAGGCGATGGGCGAGGACGACCAGAAGCGCGGCCGGCTCGATGCCGCGCTGGCCGAGTTCCGCGAGGCGCAGCGTGCGACGGCAGCGCTGCTCGCCGACAGCCCGAACGATCCGCAGCGGGTCTTCGCCCATGCCCAGAGCGAATTCTGGGTGGGCTATACCGACTATCAGCGTGACCGCTATGCGCAGGCGCGGCCGCATTTCCAGGCCTATCTCAGGCTCGCGCAGCGGCTGCTCGAGCTTCAGCCGAACGATAGCCGGGCGCTGCGCGAGATCGGCTATGCGCAGGGCAATATCTGTTCGCTCGAACTGTCGAGCCGGGCCGATCCGCGCGTGGCGCTCGATGCCTGCGCCAGGGCGCTCGCCGCGATCGAACGGGTCGCCGAGCGGATGCCCGGCGATCCGGCAGTCCGCAGCGATCTCGCCAATCGCCACGCCTGGATGGCGGACGCGCTCCACGCGCTGGGGCGCACCCAGGATGCGCTGGCGCATCGCCGCGAACAGGCCCGGATCGTCGATGGGCTGCTCCGCTCCGATCCCCTGAACGCGAGCTATCGGCAGGATTGGATGCTGGCGCGCTACTCGATCGCCTTGCTGCTCGACGATCTTGGTGAGAAACAGGAAGCCCGCCGGCTTGCCCGCCAGGCGCGAGACGCGGTGGACCGATTGATCTTCACCGATCCCGCCAACCAGGACTGGCATATCTGGAGTCGGCGGATCGACAGCAGCTTCCCTGATTCCGGCAAGGAGAATTGACGATGTCGCAATGCCCGTTGGCCCATTTTGCGCTGGGACGAACCCCGCCGCTGCCTGAACATCCCTGTGCCAAGGTCGTCTTCACGATCGCGCTGGGAACCGACGGGCGACAAATCTCGCTGGTGATGCAGCAGGAGGGCAAGAGCGGCCAGGACTATATCGCCATCGAGGAGGACACGCTGGTCGAGATCGTGCTGCGCGGCGACCAGCTGTTCTTCTCGAAGGAATTCGACGCGATCACCATGAAGGGCGCCAATCTCGACTTCTTCTACGGCGCGATCGAATATGGCCAATATGAGCGCGACTTTGATCGCTACAAAAGCGTCCATTTCGTCGCCCGCTACAACAAGGGCGGCAAGCTCGGCACCACCCATGGCTTCAACGTCAATGTCGACCTGTTGCAACATGGCGGCAAGCATCCGCGTTGGATCGGTCTGACGATCGATCCGGATATCAAGAATCCGCCGCCCAAGCTCACCTGACCTCGAACTGGATGACGATGTGAACAGCGCCACGCTCTCGATGATAAGACGGCTCGCCCGGTCGGGTGACACCGAGCGAGCGTGGGAGCTGTTCGCCGAGGCCGGGTTCGAGGACGAAACCGCGCAGGCCGACACGCTCAGCCTCAAGGGGCGGCTGATCAAGGATCGCGCGCTCAAGGCGTCGGCAATCGAGCGGTCGCCGCTGCTGCAGGCGGCGCGGCACGCCTATCTGCGCGCGGCGACCTGCGCGCCGGCCACCTATCCGCTAATCAACGCGGCGACGATCGCCTTGCTCGATGGAGACCGTGCGCAGGCGGCCGAACTGGCTCAACGGGTGCTGGCCATGCTCGATAGCGGCAGCCACGAGGCCGAAACCTCCTACTGGCTGAACGCTACCCGCGCCGAAGCCTGCCTGCTGCTCGGCCGCGGCGACGACGCGAAGGCCGCGCTGGCGGAGGCGGTGAGGCAGGCGCCCCGGGCGTGGGAGGACCATGCTTCGACCTTGCGCCATTTCCGGCTGATCCTGGAGACGCTCGACCAGTCGGCCGACTGGCTCGACGCGCATCGCCCGCCGGCAAGCCTGCATTTCAGCGGCATCATCCAGGTCGCGCCCGACCAGCCGGGATCCGCCGAGCGGATCGCCGGTGCGGTCGACGCCATCGGGCCGGGCTTCGCCTTCGGCGCGCTGGCGGCGGGGGCTGACATCATGGCGGCGGAGATATTGCTCGAACGCAACGTCGAGCTCCACATCATGCTGCCCTCGACGATCGAGGCGTTCCGACGCGAGTCGGTGAGCCATTTCGGCGCCGAGTGGGAAGGGCGGTTCGATGCCGTGCTCGCCGCCGCCCATGCGGTCGACGCGATCGACACGCTCGACCTGGTGTCGCAGGCGGGCATCTTCGTCAGCGACGAGATGGCCATGGGCATGACGATCCGTCAGGCGCAGATGCTGGAGAGCAATGCCGCCGCGCTGCGCATCGGCGAGGGCGCGCGGGCGCAGGGTAGCCTGCTCGATGCCGCATGGGACCAGCGCGGCCTGCCGATCCGACGGGTTGCGCTCGACCGCGACGGGCAAGCGACGGCGCTGCCGCTGCCATCCTTTGCGCGAGAGGCGGTGGTGGCGCTGTCCGCGCGGCACGATCCCGGCCGGCTGGCGGAGGCCGGCGGGCAAGTCGACAGCCTGGGCGGCTTCGCGATCGCGCGCTTCAGCGACCCGGTCGCTGCGGCGCACGCCGCACTGGCCGAGGTTCGCGATGGCGTGGTGTCGATCGGCATCGCCTATGGCGCCTATGATCCCGACCACGGCGATGCCGAACTGCGCGAAACGGCGACCCGCATCGCCGGGGCAGGCCATCCCCATCGCGTTCCCGTCTCGCGCGCCGCGGCGCTGGCGCTGACGCTCGAGACGCCCGAATTGCGCTGCGAGAATTTCGGCCATATCGCGAGCGCCCATGGCGATATCGCGCTGAGCATGCTGTCGGCCGGCTGACCCTCTCCCCTCGCGATCCGAGGTGGCACAAGCGGATCAGTACATCATCTCGCGCAGCATGCGCGGCGCCATGATCGTCATGCTATGCTCGCCCCGCGCGATGACTCCACGCCTCTCGAGCGCGCTGATGGCGCGCGATGCCGTCTCGCGGGTCGTGTTGGCGTTCAGCGCGAGCGCGGTCACTTTCGGCGCCGGGGAAATCTCATTGCTGTCGCCCGCCAGTCGCAGCAGTTCGGCGTGGACCCGGCCCGGTGCGGACAAGGTGCTGCGCGCGGCCATCCGGTCGAGCGACATGTCGAGCTGTCGGCCGAGGCGGCGCGCGAGGCCGGCGGCGATCGGCGCATGCGCGTCGCACAGGGCGGTCAGGCGAACAGTGGCGATGCGCAACGCGTAGACAGCGCCATGGGCCATGACATCGGCGCGGTGGGTGGTCGGCTCCGGATAGGCGCCGAAGAATTCGCCGGGCCCGTGATAGGCAAGCTGCACGCGCTGGCCGTCCATGCCGTTCAGCTGGATATGGACCATGCCGTCGATCATCAGCCAGCAATGATCGGACGGATCGCCCTGATGCGCGATCAGGGTCTTGTGGGATATGGCGAGCGGCACCATCGCCGTATCCAGCAACGCGGCCAGCCCCCCGTCACAGCCGAACACGGCGGCGATCGCCGTCAGTCGTTCGTCCTTGCGCACCTTGCCTATCCCTGTCCGTCCGCACCCGGTGCCTCGCGGTGAATCTACAGTCGGTCGCGGGTTAAGGAAAGAAAACAGCGACGCGGGGCACATTCTCCAACCACGGCGCGCGCGGCGGGTCCGTGAGCGCCGTCACGCCGCGCTGTTCCCCCCATCGCGGGCAGCAGCGTGGCCGGCCAGGACGAAAGCGCCGACTCGGCGGCCAAGGCATTGGCGTGGAGGCGGCCGCATCCTAAGCTGGTTCGCCGGCTCGGGAGGCGGCAGCATTGACCAATCTCTACGCACGTCTGGCCAGCCGTTTTCCTGAGTCGAATCGCCCCTTTGCCCACCTGCCCGATGGCGGCGTCGTCAGCTATGGCGAGGTCGAGGCCCGCTCGGCCGGCTTCGCGCATGTGCTGCGCGATCATGGCGTCGGCATCGGCGACCGGGTGGCGGTGCAGGCCGAAAAAAGCATCGACATGCTGATGCTCTATCTCGGTTGCCTGCGCGCCGGGGCGGTCTTCCTGCCGCTCAACCCCGCCTACACGTCAAGCGAACTCGACTATTTCATGCGCGATGCCGAGCCGGCGCTGTTCGCCTGCGATCCGGCCGCGGTCGACAGGATCGCGCCTCTGGCGGCGGCGGCGGGGGTGCCGCGCGTGGCGGCGCTTGCGGCACTCGCCGGCGGCGCGGCGCAGGCCCCGGCGCGATTCGACACTGTGGAGCGCGGCGACCAGGATCTCGCGGCGATCCTCTACACATCGGGCACCACCGGCCGCTCGAAGGGCGCGATGCTGAGCCATGACAATCTCGGTTCGAACGCGTTCATGATCCGCGATGCATGGCACTTCACCCGCGATGACGTGCTGCTCCATGCGCTGCCGATCTTCCACACCCATGGGCTGTTCGTCGCGACCAACGCGATCCTCGCGGCCGGCGCGTCGATGATCTTCCTGCCGCGCTTCGACGCCGCCGAAGTGCTGCGGCAGCTGCCGCGCGCGACGACGATGATGGGCGTGCCGACCTTCTACATCCGGCTGCTCGACGAGCCGGGCTTCACCGCCGACCTCGCCCGCCACATCCGGCTGTTCGTCTCCGGCTCGGCCCCGCTCTCGGCCGACATCCACCGCGAATTCCGCGAGCGCACCGGCCATGCCATCCTCGAACGCTATGGGATGACCGAAACCAACATGAATATATCCAACCCCTATGATGGCGACCGCATCGCCGGCACGGTCGGCCTGCCGCTGCCCGGCGTGTCGATCCGCATCGCCGATCCGCACAGCGGCAAGGGGATGCCGCAGGGGCAGGTCGGGGTGATCGAGATCGCCGGGCCGAATGTGTTCAAGGGCTATTGGCGCATGCCCGAGAAGACCGCGGCGGAGTTCCGCGACGGCTATTTCATCTCGGGCGACCTCGGCGTGGTCGACGCGCGCGGCTATGTCTCGATCGTCGGGCGGGCCAAGGACCTGATCATTTCGGGCGGCTACAACGTCTATCCGGCGGAGGTCGAAGCCGCGCTCGACGAGCTGCCCGAGGTTCATGAGTCGGCGGTGATCGGCGTCCCCCAGCGCGATCTGGGCGAGGCGGTGGTGGCGGTGGTGGTGGCGCGCGACCGCACCTTCGACGATGCCGAAGCGATCAAGGCGGGCCTCGTCGACCGGCTCGCCCGCTTCAAGCAGCCGCGCGCGATCGTCTTCGTCGACGCGCTGCCGAAGAACGCGATGGGCAAGGTGCAGAAGGCCGCGCTGCGCGAGCAGCACAAGGCGCTGCTGGCATGAGCAGCGTAGTCCTGTTTACTTCGTAACGACCCGCCGCGCGCTGATGATCCTAATAGGTGCGGCGAGCATCTGGCCCTTCATCATGCCTTCGCCCAGCGTGGGCGAGCGCGGGGCGGCGAGGATGCGCTTCACGACATCCATCCCCTCGACGACATGGCCGAACGCCGCATAGCCGGCATTGTCGCCGGGCGCGGACGGATCGGCGTTCATATAATCCATCTGGCCGATGGTGATGAAGAAGTCGCCCGCCGCCGTGCCCGGCGCGTTGCGGGCCATCGAGATGGTCCCGTCGCCATGAAGCACGCCGGTCTTGCTGGTCGGCTCGTGCGCGATGGTCGGGAACATCTTGCGCGGGTCATAATGCACGCCGCCCTGCACCAGGCCCAGCTCGGGCGCGTTAGGCACGTTCACGGCGCGGTAGAAGGTCATGTTGTCGAACCGCTTCGCGTCGACATAGCGCAGGAAATTGCTGGTCGTGATCGGCGCGCGCTCCTTCTCGAGTTCGAGCAGGATCGGTCCTTCGCTGGTCAAAAGGCTGACCTTGACGGTAGCCGGCTTGGGCGCAGGCGCAGGCGCAGGCGCAGGCGCGGCGGCCGGCGGGGCATCCTGCGCCAGAGCGGGAAGCGGCAGCGCGCAGAGCAGCGCGGCCAGGGCGAGTCGGGTGATCTTCATGCGCTGAAGCTAGCCTGTCTGCCCGCGCATTCAATATCCTGTCGAGCCGCGGTATCTACGCCAGCCGCGCCGGCACCACCGCTGCGTCCTCGATCACTTTCGCGACCGGGGAAACCTGTTCCCACGGGAATACGAACCAGTCCTTGTTGATCGAGCGGTCGATCGTGCGAAAGCGATAGTCGACGCGCTCGGCCGAGGCGACATTGTCGATCAGCATGGCGAAGCGGACATTCTCCAGATTGGCGCCCGCTTCGGCCAGTCCCGCCTTGAGGTGGGCGATGGTTCCGCCGCTGTCGTTGATGTCGTCGACGAACAGCAGCCGATCGGTGAGGCTGCGCCCCGCCAGCTTGACCAGCAGTTCGGCGGAAAAATCCGGCAGGTGCGAGCTATGGTCGATCGATAGCATCGGCAGGCCGGTCGCATGGCTGAGATAGACCGCAGGGGTGAGCCCGCCGCGGCCGACGCCGATGATGAAGTCTGGCGTCCAGCCGCTCTCCCTGATCCGCGCCGCGATATAATGGATCGCGGTGAGGAACTCCGGCTGGTCGACGGGGGTCAGGGTCGGCATGGGCGGTTCCTTGGTCTCGGTTCTTCATCTGTCATGCTGAACTTGTTTCAGCATCCACCTCGTCACAAGCCAACAATCGCAAGCGGAGGAGTGGATCCTGAAATAAATTCAGGATGACGAGCCATTTTGTGTCGGCTCACTCGCCAAATAGGCATCGAGCGCCGCGAGATGCTGGGCGACATCCGCGTCATCGAGGAATGAGCCGAGGAAGCTGTTTCGGGCCAGCGCGGCGAAGTCCTGCGCGTCCAGCTTTCCAGCGGGGATCAGTGCGCGATAATTATCGTTCACATAGCCGCCGAAATAGGCGGGATCGTCCGAGTTCACCGTCGCGCGCAGGCCCATCCGCAGCATGTGCTCGAGCGGATGCGCGGCGATATCGGCGACCACGCACAGCTTGAGGTTGGAGAGCGGACAGACGGTCAGCGTCATCGCCGATCGTGCCAGCCTCGTCGTCAGCGCCGCATCCTCGAGCGCGCGATTGCCATGGTCGAGCCGGTCGATGTGAAGCAGGTCGAGCGCCTCGTGGATATAGTCAGGCGGCCCCTCCTCGCCGGCATGGGCGACGCGCCGCAGCCCCATCGCGCCGGCGCGCTGGAACACCCGCGCGAATTTGGATGGGGGATGGCCGAGTTCGGACGAATCGAGCCCGACCGCCACGATCCGGTCCAGCCAGGGTTCGGCCGCCGCCAACGTGGCGAAGGCGGCCTCTTCGTCCAGATGGCGCAGGAAGCACAGGATCAGCTTGGAGCTGAGCCCGTGCTTCGCCTTGGCCTCGGCCATGCCCGCGAGCAGGCCGTCGGCGACCACCTGGAAGGGGATGCCGCGATCGGTGTGGGTCTGGGGATCGAAGAAGATCTCGGCATGGCGGACATTGTCGGCGGCGGCGCGGTCGAAATAGGCGGTGGCGAGGTCGCGGAAGTCCTCCTCGGTGCGCAGCACGTCGGCGCCTTGGTAATAGATGTCGAGAAAGTCCTGGAGGCGCGAGAAGCTGTAGGCGCCGCGCAGTTCCTCGACGCTCGCGAACGGGATGGCGATGCGATTGCGCCGGGCGAGGGCGAACATCTGCTCGGGTTCGAGGCTGCCCTCGATATGGAGGTGCAGCTCGGCCTTGGGCAGGCCGGCGACGAAGGCGGCGAGATCGGTCATGCCGGCCATTGGTACAGCATGTTCAGCCTCCCGCCAGCCAGATGAAAGGCAAGATCAGCAGAAAGGTGCAGTCGAGGCGCTGTACAGGGGAAGCCAGGCTCCCCAACCGTGTCAGCGCGCGGCCAGCTCGCCGGCCTTCACCGGATGCGGCGCCGGCCCGAGGACGCTCGACGTCCAGTCCTCGCCAAGCCGGATGTAGCGCACGTCGTCGCCACCCTGGAAACTGTTGCCGTCCCATACCATCACCTGCAGCGTGACGTCGCTGTTGAGATGCGCATGGATCCAGTTGAAGCTCTGCGGCTCGTCGTTGCGCAGGCGGGTCGAGGTGGCGGTGCCGGCCTGGATGACCAGCGCCGAGCCGGCATTCGCGACCATCTTGCGCGCGGCTTCGGCATAGGTGCGGTGGAAGTGCCCGGCCAGCGCGATATGGACACCCGCCTCGCAGACTGCCTTCACCGCATCGCCGTGGCGCCCGACCGCCTCGCTCAGCTCGCCGCCCTCGCCGATCGGCATCGCGAACAGCGGATGGTGCGTGACCAGGATGCGCGTCTTGTGCGGCTCCACCGCATCGAAGCGGCGCTTCATCAGATCGATCTGCCGGCGGTTGATGCGGCCGTCCTTGATGGTCAGCGAGCGGGCGGTGTTGATGCCGAGCACCGCGACCCTGTCATTCTCGAACCACGGGCAAAGCTCGTTCGCGATATAGCGTTGATAGCGGGCGAGCGGCGCCGCGAACCGGCGCACGATGTCGTAGAGCGGGATATCGTGGTTGCCGGGGATCACCAATGTCCGCAGCCCCGCCGCCCGCAGCCGATTGAGCCAGGCGGAGGCGGCGCGGAACTGTTCTGCGCGGGCGCGCTGCGTCAGGTCGCCGCTAATGATGACGAGGTCGGGGCGCCTGTTCTCCAGCCACGCCTCGGTGGCGCTGACGATCCGCGGATCATGGGCGCCGAAATGGATGTCCGACAGATGCGCGATGCGAGCCATCCGCGCTGAACGAAGCTGGGCCGAACCGGTTCACTGGCCGCGCCGATAGCGCGTCGCGATGATGGTGCAGACGAATAGCTGGAGCTGGTGGAAGATCATCAGCGGCAGGATGATCACGCCGACCTGCGCCGGCGCGAAGATCGCGCCCGCCATCGGCACGCCCGAGACGATGCTCTTCTTCGATCCGCAGAACAGCAGCACGATTTCGTCGCCGCGCGGCAGCTTCAGGCGGCGCGCCACGAACAGGTTTGCCGCCATGACCAGGCCGAGCAGCACCGCGCTGAGCCCGAGGATCACCAGCAGGTCGAGCGCCTCGGTGCGCTGCCATATCCCGTTGACTACCGCCGCGCTGAAGGCGGTATAGACGACCAGCAGGATCGAGGACCGGTCGACCGGCATCAGCACGCGCTTGTACCGGTCGATGAAGCCGCCGATCAGTGGCCGCAGCAGGTGGCCGGCGATGAAGGGCAGCAGCAGCTGGACCATGATCGCCTGCAGCGCGTCCAGCGATATGCCCGGCGCGCTGCCCTGAACCTGAACCAGCAGGCCGACCATCAGCGGGGTGAGGATAATTCCGGTGATATTGGACAGCGAGGCGCTGCACACCGCCGCGGGGACATTGCCGCCCGCGATGGCGGTGAGCGCGATCGACGACTGCACGGTCGAGGGCAGCACCGACAGATAGAGCAGCCCCGAGAGGATTTCGGGCGTGGTGAGCCCGGTCGCCGCCCGCGCCATCGCCCAGCCGAGCAGCGGGAACAGCATGAAGGAGGAAGCGAGCACGAGCAGGTGGAGATGCCAGTTGCCGATGCCGGCGAGGATCGCCTCGCGCGACAGCTTCGCGCCATGGAGGAAGAACAGCAGGGCGATCGCCGCGCCCGTTGCCCAGCGGAACATTTCTACGGCTGCGCCGCGCGCCGGCAGAAGCGACGCGAGCAGGATGGTCAGAACGAGCAGGACGAGGAAGGGATCGAGCCCCTTGAGCAGACGAGACTTCATGCGCATCGCAATGCCGGGCTTGCCGGGGGGGCGTCAAGCATGGCCGGTTCTGCGGATATCGCCGACAGGCTCGACATCCGGGAGGTTTTTTCCTTAAGGCACGGCCATGCCCACGCCACGCACCTACAAGATCAGTTCTTCGCGCCTCCAGCTCAATGTCACCGAATGGGGCGATCCTTCGGCACCGCCGCTGCTGCTGCAGCATGGCGGGCGCGATCATGGCCGCAGCTGGGATGCGGTGGCCTCCGCCATCCTGCAGGACTATCGGATCATCGTTCCCGATCTGCGCGGCCATGGCGACAGCGACTGGGCGGCGGACGGCGTCTATGAAATCACCGATTTTGTCCAGGATTTCGCGACGCTGGTGAAGGCGCTCGACCTCCCGCCCTGCGCGATGATCGGCCATTCGCTCGGCGGCAACATCGTAACGCGCTTCAGCGGCCTGTATCCCGACCGGGTGACGAAGCTCGTCAATATCGAAGGCCTCGGACTTTCGCCGACGGTGATAGCGGAACGCGACAAGCGCGACCAGATCGACCTGCTGCGCGGCACGATCGAGGAACGTGCGCAGCGGTCGACCTTCGTCCCTCGGCGCTTTGCCGACATGGCGGCGATGGTGGCGCGCATCAGCGAGGTGAGCGAGCATCTGTCGCCGGAGCTGGCCGAACATCTCGCGCGCCACGCCGCGAGGATCAATGAGGATGGCACCGTCACCCCCAAGCATGATCCGGCCCTTCGCGACCCCGGGCCGTTCGATATCAGCACCGAGACCAAGCACCGGCTATGGGCGGCGATCAGCTGTCCGGTGCTGCTGGTCTATGGGGCGCAGAGCTGGGCCTCCAATCCGGCGGTCGATGGCCGCGCCAGCTATTTCCGCAACGCTCGGGTCGAGCTGTTCGAGGATGCCGGCCACTGGGTTCACCATGACCGGCAGGCCGATTTCATCGCCATGGTCCGGGATTTTCTCCGCGCCTAAAGGCCATCGAGCGCGAGCAGGGCGAAGCTGGCGAGCCAATGCTCGCCCATATAGTCGTCTTCGATATGCGGCAGGCTCGCCGTCAGGTGTCGTTCGGCCGCGGCGCCGGCCATGGCCGCGACGCGATGTCCGGCCGGCAGCGCCGCCGATATCGCCCGCCAGCACCAGGCGCGGCTGAGGTTGAGGCCATCGAGATGCGCGATCTTGCCGTCGTTGCGATCCGAGACGAAGGCGGGGGTCAGCAGCGCCTCGGGTATATCGGGCAGGAAAGCATCGAACCAGGCGGTAAACGCCGCGGCGGGCAGGATGTGCCGCATCAGATGCGCTTCCATCAGCGCCGGCGACAGGAACTCGTCACCGCCCGGTTCCCAGGCCTGGCAGCCGCGATCCTGCTCGAACCAGGCCAAGGCGCGGGCGGCAAGAAGCGTCGCCAGCACCTCGTCGTGGCCCGTCGCCCAGCGATGGGCGAGCAGCAGGGCGAAACTGCTGTTCGGATGCGTGCCGACCCGGATCGGATAGGTCAGGCGTGGCAGAAACTCGTGGAACCGCACGGTGAAGGCGCGGGCGAGTGGTTCGAGCGCCTGCGCCCAGCGCCGCTCCTCATGGCGGTCGAGTTCGTCGTGAAGCGCGAGCAGCCACGCCCAGCCATAGGGCCGCTCGAAGCCGGCGGCGCTGGGCCGTTGGAGATAGGCAAGCTCGCCCGCCACCTTGTCGGGCACCAGCATCGCATCGGCGCGGGCGCGGATCGCGGCCGCCTCCGGCATGTCGGGGAAGCGCCGCATCAGCCGCATCACCTGCCACCAGCCATGGACGCAGCTGTGCCAGTCGAAGCTGCCATGGAAGATCGGGTGAAGCGTTACCGGCGGCAGAACATCCCCAGGGCCGGCCATCACATGGTCGAGCTTGTACGGCCACTGACGGCCTAGGTGACCCAGCGTGAGCATGGCGAAGCGCGAGGCGAGGGCCGGGGTGAGCGTGATCCTCTCCTGATCGTCAGGCCCGTTCACCGGAACGCCAGCCAGTAGAGCAGCGCGATATTCACCGCCAGCAGCGGCAGCGCCGTGGGGATCTGCATGCGGATCACGCCGTACCGGTCCTTCAGGTCGAGCAGTGCGGCGGGGACCAGGTTGAAGTTGGCAGCCATCGGCGTCATGAGCGTGCCGCAGAAGCCGGCGAGCATGCCGATCGCCGCGACCGCCGCGGGGTTGCCGCCGGCGCCATGGATCAGCACCGGCACGCCGACCGCCGTAGCCATCACCGGAAAGGCGGCGAAGGCATTGCCCATCACGATGGTGAACAGCGCCATGCCGAGCGCATAGGCCAGCACCGCGCCGATCAGGCTGCCGCCTGGAATGACATGCGCGATCATTCCGCCGACGACATCGCCGACGCCGGCGAGCGCGAACAGCGCACCGAGGCTGGCCAGCATCTGGGGGAGCAGCGCCGCCCAGCCGACGCTGTCCATCAGCCGCCGCCCTTCGTCGAAGGGCGTGGCGATGTGCGGCCGCAGCCAGGCATAGCCGGCGCCGAGCGCCAGCAGCACGCCCAGGGTGAGTGCGACCAGCGTCGCCTGCTTCGGATCGACCAGTGCCGGCGACTGCTTGAAGACCAGTGTGCCGAGCAGCGCCGTGGCCGGGATCAGCAGGGCGGGGATGAACAGCCGGTTGCGCCGCGTCGCGGCTTCTGCGGCGCGCGCTTCCGGCGAACTGGTGTCGCCGGCGCCGCGCCCGATCCCCCCGGACCCGGCGATGGCCACCAGCCCAAGCACCAGCACGCCATTGCCGAGATCGCCAAGGGCGTCACCGGCGATCAGGCTCAGCGCGATCAGCGCGTAGAACAGCGCGTTGCCCAGCCGCTTACGATTGCTGCGGTCGCGCAGCGCCGACAGCGAGAAGGCGACGAAAGCGAGCCCCGCGACCGGATAGACGAGATCGAGGCCGATCACCCTCGGTCGGCCTTAAGCCTGCGGTCGAGCAGCAGCAGCCGCGTGCCGTGGATCAGCAGCGCAGCGATCGCGCTGGGGATCGCCCAGAGCGACAGGTGGAGCGGCTCGATGAAGATTCCATAGCCCTCGAGAATGCCTTTCATCAGCAGGATCGATCCGACCGCGAGGAAGATATCCTCTCCGAAGAACAGGCCGATATTGTCGGTGGCCGCCGCCATCGCCGCGACCTTCTCGTCCCGCGCCTCCTCGCCGCTTTGCTGCGCGGCGGCGGCCTCGGCCATCGGCGCGACCAGCGGGCGGACGGTCTGGGGGTGGCCGGCCACCGAGATCAGTCCCAGCGCAGCGCTGACCTGGCGGAAGACGAGATAGAGGATCAGCAGCCGGCCGGCGGTCGCGCCGCGGAATTCGGCGATGAGCGCCCGGGCGCGCTCCTGCAGGCCATGGCGCTCGAGCAGGCCGATCACCGGCAGCACCATGTAGATCACCGTCACATAGCGATTGGCGTTGAACGCCTTGCCGAACGCAGCGACGATCATAAGCGGGTCCATGCCCGCGGCCAGCCCGGTTGCCAGTGCCGAGGCCAGCACCACCAGCAGCGGATTGAAGCGCAGCAGGAAGCCCACCACGATGACGGCGATGCCGCAGAGGACGAGCATGGAGCTCACCGGCTCATCTTTCATCCCGCCTTACCGCAGCCGCCGCCGCCCGGCGTCTCGATCACGAACACGTCGCCCGGCGCCATTTCGGCGGAGCCGGTCGGCCCGAGCAGTTCGACCGAACCGTCCGCGCGCTCTATCCGGTTCACGCCCACCGCGCCGTCGCTACCGCCGCCCAGTCCCGATGGTGCAACCCGCCGCCGGTTCGACAGGATGTTGGCCTGCATCGCGTCTAGGAAGCGAATGCGGCGGATGGCACCGGCGCCGCCGGCCCATGTGCCGCCACCGCCAGAACCGTGCCGGATCGCGAACTGCTCGACCAGCACCGGGAATCGCGTTTCCAATATCTCCGGATCGGTCAGGCGGCTGTTGGTCATGTGCGTCTGCACTGCCGCCGCGCCGTCAAAGCCCGGCCCTGCGCCTGATCCGCCGGCGATCGTCTCATAATATTGGCGGCCCTCGTCACCGAAGGTGAAGTTGTTCATCGTACCCTGCGATCCCGCCATCGCGCCGAACGCGCCGAGCAGCGCATCGGTGATCGCCTGGCTGGTCTCGACATTGCCGGCGACGACCGCCGCGGGATAGCGCGGGTTGAGCATCGACCCCTCCGGTACGATCATCGTCACTGGGCGGAGGCAGCCGTCATTCATCGGGATCGGGGCATCGACCAGGATGCGCATCACGTAGAGCGCGGCGGCCCGGACCACCGACAGCGGCGCGTTGAAATTGTCCGGCAGCTGGCCGCTCGTGCCGGTGAAGTCGATCGTGGCGGTCCCGGCGGCGCGGTGGATGCGGACCGCGACCCTGATGGTCGCGCCATTGTCGAGCTCGACCGCATGTTCGCCGTCATCGAGCCCGCCGATCAGCGCGCGAACCGCCGCTTCGGCATTGGCCTGGACATGCTCCATATAGGCGGCGACGACATCGCGCCCATAATCCGCCGCCAGCCGCCGCAGCGCATCGCCGCCGCGCGTGCAGGCGGCAACCTGGGCGCTCAGGTCGGCGATATTCTGGTCGGCATTGCGCGCGGGCCAGCGATTGCTGCGCAGCAAATTCCGGATATCGTCCTCGCAGAGCCGCCCCTCATCGACGAGCAGGGCATTGTCGAGGATCACCCCTTCCTCGTCGATGCTGCGGCTGTTCGATGGCATCGAACCCGGGCTGATCCCGCCGATATCGGCATGATGGCCGCGGGCCGCGACGAAGAAGCTGGGTTCCGCGTCGCCGCTTTCGGCGAACACCGGCATGATGACGGTGATGTCGGGCAGGTGGGTTCCGCCCTGATAGGGCGCATTCAGCGCATAGGCGTCGCCGGCGCGCATGCCGCGGCCGTCGACGCCGCTCCCGCGCCGCGCGATGATCGTGCGGATGCTCTCGCCCATCGAGCCGAGATGGACCGGAATGTGCGGCGCATTGGCGATCAGGTTGCCGGCCGCGTCGAACAGCGCGCAGGAGAAGTCGAGCCGTTCGCGAATGTTGACCGAGGACGCGCTCTGACGCAGCGCCGCACCCATCTCTTCGGCGATGCCCATGAACAGGCCCGAGAAGATTTCCAGCCGCACCGGATCGACCGCGGTGCCGACGGCCTGCCGCGCCTGCCGCGCGAGATGGCGGGTGAGGATCAGGTTGCCGAGGGAGTCGACCTCGGCGCGCCAGCCCGGCTCGACGATGGTGGTGGCGACGCTGTCGACAATCAGCGCGGGGCCATCGACGGCGAAGCCGCTCGCCAGTCCGGCACGATCGAACAGCGGCGTCTTGTGCGCAGCATCGGCCATCCATGTCTCGACGATTGCGGTCGGGGCCGCGGATCGGGCCGGCAGCGCCGCAGCCTGGGTGGCGTCCTCGCCGCCGGGTATCACCGCCTCGACGCGGAGCATGTCGATGACCGGCTCGCCCTGGCCGGCAAAGCCGAAGCGCTGGGCGAAGGCGCGCTCGAAAGCGGCCCGCATCGCTGCAGCATCGGCGAGCGGCACGGCGATGCTGTTGTCGCTGGCGGCATAGCGGACGTGCGCGGTTGCATCGATCCGCCCGGCAGCGGGCAGGGTGGCCAGCGCCTCGGCCGAAAGTGCCGCCACCGCTGCAGCAATTTCCGCAGCATCGTCCAGCGCGAGCAACAGGCTGCGCTCGCGGATGGCGCTGCGCTCGGCCAGGCCGATGCCATAGGCCGACAGCACTCCCGCCAGCGGGTGGATCATCACCCGGTCGATCGCCAGCGCGTCGGCCACCAGGCAGGCATGCTGGCCCGCCGCGCCGCCGAAGCAGGCGAGGGTGAAGCGCGCCGGGTCGTGGCCGGCGCCGATCGATACCGCCTTGATCGCCTTGGCCATGTTCGCGACCGCGATGGCGATGAGGCCTTCGGCGAGACGCCGGGGGTCGATGCCGCCGCCGGCCTGGGCGATCAGATCGGTGAAGCGGGATTCAACCGCGGTCCTATCGATCGGCTGGTCTCCATCGGGACCGAACAGTCGTGGGAAATGATCGGGCTGGATCTTGCCGAGCATGACGTTGCAGTCGGTGACGGTCAGCGGCCCGCCGCGGCGATAGCAGGCGGGCCCCGGAATGGCGCCCGCGGATTCGGGGCCGACCCGGAAGCGGCCATTGTCGAAGCGGCAGACCGATCCGCCGCCCGCCGCGACGCTATGGATCTTCATCATCGGCGCGCGGATGCGGGCGCCCGCGATCATCGTCTCCGTTTCACGGTCATATTGGCCGGCATAGAGCGACACGTCGGTCGAGGTGCCGCCCATGTCGAAGCCGATGACATGGTCGTAGCCGGCCTGCGCGGCGGTGCGCGCCATGCCGACGATCCCGCCCGCCGGCCCGGACAGGATCGCGTCCTTGCCGCGAAAGCCGCCGCCATCGACCAGCCCTCCGTTGGACTGCATGAACAGCGGCGCCGCGCCGGCACCGAGCGCGTTCGAGAAGCTGTCGACATAGCGGTGCAGCACCGGCGAGAGATAGGCGTCGACCACGCTGGTGTCGCCGCGCCCGACCAGCTTGATCAACGGGGCGACCTGATGGCTCGCGGAGATCTGGGTGAAACCGATGTCGCGGGCGAGGGCGGCCAGCGCCGCCTCATGCGCGATATGGCGGTAGCCGTGCATCAGCACGATCGCGACGGCGCGCAGGCCGTCCTCATAGGCCGCGGCAAGACCGGCGCGCGCCTTGTCCAGGTCGAGCGGGATCGTCACGTCGCCCGCCGCCGTAACGCGCTCGTCGATTTCCAGGGTGCGCGCGTGGATCGGCGGAGCGCGGCGGATGGCGCGGGCGAACAGATCCGGCCGGTCCTGATATCCGATGGTCAGCGCGTCGCCGAAGCCGCGGGTGATCGCGAGCAGGACAGGCTCGCCCTTGCGCTCGAGCAGCGCGTTGGTGGCGACCGTCGTTCCGATCCGTAGGTCGAGCGGCGGCAGCGGCCCCTCGCGACAGCCGGTCAGCCGGCGGATCGCGGCGACAGCGGCGTCGCCATAGCGCTCGGGATCCTCGGAGAGCAGCTTGGCCGTGCGGATCCGACCCTGCGGATCACGTGCCACCACATCGGTGAAGGTGCCGCCGCGATCGATCCAGAAGTTCCAGGCCACCTGCGCGGGGTAGCAACCGGCCCGCTTGGGGACAAGCGCCGGGAAAGCTTAGAGTGGTTTCGAGGCAGATGGAGTCATCTGCCGGCTCGGAAACCACGGAAAACGGACAAAATCTAGAGCCTTCCCGGCTTCATCGAGTTGCGGACGGATTGACAAGCTTTACCGTAGCTCGAGACCTTCAAGCCCCCCCGTGGCACGCCATTGTTCCAGCTGATGACAGAATGCGCCTACTCCGTTTCCGTATGGACCGCTGCGTAGCGCCTTGAGCGTCATATTTCCCTCGTTGTTGAAGAAGCTTGGAGTGCAGTTCTCCCAGACGCCCGCGATATTCAATGCGAGTTGTTCGTGGTGTTTGACCCATGCAGCCTCTGCAGTCCTTGACACCTCCGCGACAGCAACTCCCCTCTGCATCAATTCCGCAATAATGTAGGCGACGTGGCGCCCCTGTTCGAGCAGCATGTGCATCAGATTGGCACCCCAAGCGCTCTGAGCTATGCTGATGAGGAAGAAGTTGGGAAATCCGTGTATATGGAAGCCATGAAGTGTGGTCGCACCGTCGCGCCACTTTTCTGAAAGTGAGATTCCATCCCTTCCAAACAGGGATACCGGAGGTTCATCCGCGTATGCGCCAAGCTGGAATCCCGTCGAGTAGATGATGCAGTCCACCGGGTAGTGGCGATCATTGGCAACGATCCCAGTTTCCGTCACCCGCTCGATACCCCTTCCTTGGGTATGGACCAACGTCACGTTGGATAGATTGAACGTTTGCAGATAATCGTCATGGAAGCACGGACGTTTACAATAGCGTTGATACCATGACTTCAGTCCTTCCGCCGTCTCCGGATTGTGGACGATGTCCGAGACTCGTCTACGGAGCTCTTCGCCCGCTTCGATATCAGCCGCTTGGAGAAGGTCACCGATTTCTTGGCCGGACATATCTGGCTTGAGGTGCTGAAGAGTCGCGAATTGCCGCTTCGTCCACCAGTCGTTGACAAGATCGACCTCGACCGGTTCCAAGCCGATCAGCGATGTGTAGTTCTGGATGCGTCGCATCTGCCAGCCGAGTTCTTGCGATTTGTACCACGCTTCATCGGTAGGGCGTTCATCGCGCCAATCGATGGCGGAAGGCGTTCGTTGGAATACGTAAAGGTTTTTGGCCCATTTCCCGAGATGGGGAATGCACTGCACTGCGCTGGCACCCGTCCCGACCACCGCCACGCGCTTATCTCTTAGGTTGGTCAAGTGCCCATCTGAACAGCCACCAGTATACTCGAAATCCCAACGACTTGAATGGAAGCTTTTGCCGAGGAAGCTGCCGATCCCGGGAAC
>NZ_JBFUKC010000019.1:0-57447 GCF_056401045.1 Rhizorhabdus sp. P4_G6
GGTCTTCATCATGCGCAAAACCGGCACGCTCCGCGGCAGGCGTCGCCAGCGGCGGTTGCGTTGCGAAAGTCGCTTCGAGGGCGGCATCCGGCGCGTAGGAGACGAGGTCCGTCGGAACTGCGCATTGACGCGCAATTTCTGTCGCAAGATCACCCATCGCAATGCGCAGCGCGGGCAGCGTCACTACGCGGGTCGATGGCATAAGGCCAGAATCCAGCGTAAGCGCATGCGCGAAATTGCGCGCACATTGTCGCACCGATTGCGCCCAGATCCTGCCCTGCGTTGAAACCGGGCAGGTAAATTCCTCGCCCGCCTTCAATGCGTGGAACAGGTCCGACATGAACGCCGATTTCATGCCCGAAGGCCCTTTGGGCCGCGCAAGGATGCCGGGCAGACGCACGCTCACCCCATCGATCAGGCCGCGATTGGAAAACATCGCCACCGCGTCCTCCATCATCGCCTTGTGCCCCCCGTAGATCATCTTGGGAGAAAGCGGCGTGGTATCGTCGACCAGCGGCGGCAGCGGATCGCCGAACACCGCAATCGAACTGGCGTAGACGACGCGCAGGCCCGGATTGACCGCCGCCGCTTCCAGCAGCAGATCGTACATCGCATCGAGGTTGATCCGGCGCGAGGCGGCCGGATCAGCCTCGGCCGCGCCCCCCGGAACCGTGGCAAGATGGATCAGCGCGTCGCAGCCCTGCCCCAGTGCCGCGGCGCGCACCGCGCCATCGCCCAGGTCGCCGGCAACGCACCGAGCGTCCGAGGGCACGCCCCCCGCCGCGCTGTCGATCCCGGTAACCGTGTGACCGGCATCGACGAGCAGGCGGACTAGCTCTCGTCCGACGAACCCGCCGGCACCGGTCACCACCACGTTCACGCCGTCGGGCTCCTCAGAAATTGCCGGACAGGCGCAGGCCATAGGTGCGCGGTGCCGAGAAGTGGCCCACAGCCACACCGATCGGCGCGGCTTGCGGCGCAAGGTTGCGGCGCTTGCCCTCAATGTTGCGCACAAAGCCGGTCAGCGCCCAGCCACCATCCGCCGTCCGCAGGGTCAGCGAGGCATCGGTCGTCCAGTAGGCCGGGATGTTCTCGAAGGCGAGATATTCGAACCCGCCCCACTGGCGGTCGCGCCAGGCGGTATCGATATTGGCCACCAGCTCCAGCCTGTCGCCCAGCGGCACCACCTGTTCGGCTCCCAGATTCACCGTCCACTTCGGCGAATAGAGCAGCGGATTGCCCGAGCAGTTGAAGTCCTTGACGGGCGCGCCGCCAGCCGTGCCGCCAGTGAAGGTGAACGGACAGGCAAAGTTGTCGCGTGGGGCAGCGGTGAAGAGGTGCAGGTTGTCGTACTTGGCGTCGAGGTACTGGACCTTGGCGCTGAGCGCGGTGCCCCGCGCAGGCTTCACCTGCAGGTCGGCATCGATGCCCTTGATCGTGGCTCGGCCGGCGTTTTCGCTCGAGTTGATGAGCGTGCCCGAGGTATCGACCGTGAAGTAGGTGATCTGCTGGTCACGATACTTCCAGATGAAGGCTTCGAGGTTCAGCTGGGCCCGATTGTCGAAGAAGCGGTTCTTGGACCCGATGGTGTAGGCGGTAATGAACTCGGGCTTGTAGCGGGTGCGGCTCTCGCTCATCTGCAGGCCGCCCGCCCGGTAGCCGCTCTCCACCGTCGCATAGAGCAGGTTCTGGTCGGTCACGTCGAATTCCGCCGAAGCCTTCCACGTCACGCGCGAGAAGCCAAGCGTGTCCTTCACCGGGCTGTGCGTCTTGAGAATCGCGCCGACGCCGCTGAGCAGCGGAAAGACCTGCGGGTTGTTCTGGTTCGCGCTGTTGGCGGCGATCCAGCCGTTGGCCGCCAGCCAGTTGACCGTATCGGCAGAATTCAGGAAGTTCGGGTAATGAGGCACGTTGCCCGGCGTGGCGCAGCCGATCCCGAACGAGGCAGGCGGAGTCACCAATGCCGGCGGCAATCCGCCGCAGAACGTGATGAAGTTGTTGATCAGTCCGTCGATCGACTTCTTGTCATGCGTGTAACGCGCGCCGCCGAT
Organism: Rhizorhabdus sp. P4_G6; assembly: GCF_056401045.1. Taxonomy (NCBI): domain Bacteria; kingdom Pseudomonadati; phylum Pseudomonadota; class Alphaproteobacteria; order Sphingomonadales; family Rhizorhabdaceae; genus Rhizorhabdus; species Rhizorhabdus sp. P4_G6. The sequence goes on from NZ_JBFUKC010000019.1 coordinate 2,052, forward strand.
CAGGCGGAAACGATCCGAAACGTGCGCGGTCAGCTGGCCAAACGCGGCATAGCTGTCGGTCTTGTGACGATAGTCGATGATCGGGAGCACGAACTCCTGGTTGAACTGGTTGTTCGCGTCGATCTTCTCGTTGAAGAAGAACCCGCCGACGACATAGTCGACCATGCCCACGTTCCCCGCGAGACGCGCCTCGAAGCTGGTCTGGCGGATCTTCTCGTTGGTGTTCGCGGTGTTGAATGCCGGACCATAGAAGAAGGTGTGATCCTCGCTTTCACGATAGGCCGGAATGATCGTCACCTTGCCGATGCTGGTTTTCCAGTTCAGCTCGGCGTTGACGCCCCAGTAGGTGCTGTCCAGCCGCTGGTCGGCGTTCATCGAGCTGAGGAACGCAAAGGCCGGCCCGCCAAGGTTCTGCCGGCGGAAGGCGTTGGCCGCAGCGGTGTTGAAGCCTTCGCTGTCATCAAGGCCCGAAGGGAAGAAGTTGTAGCCTCCGGTGCCGTTGGGCGCAAAACCACCGATGTAGGTACCGCCGATGCCCTTGCCGCCAAGATGCGTGTAATCGGCACCGATGCGCAGCGAGAGGTCGCTCGAAGGCTCGATCAGGTACTGCGCACGCAGCGAGCCACGGTGCAGATCGTCGGTCCCGTCGCGATTGAAGCCATCACGGTCGGAATAGGCAGCCCCTAGGCGCAGGGCGCTGTTGGCGCTTACGCCGAGGTTGACATGCGCATCGACATCGACCGCATTGTAGTTGCCGTAGCCAAGGTTGAATCCTGCCGAGGTGCGGCCGATCTCGGGACGGGCGGGAATGATGTTGACCGCGCCGCCCGTGGCATTGCGACCATAAAGGATACCCTGCGGCCCCTTCAACACCTCCACGCGGGCAAGGTCATAGAAGGCCGCGCCGAACACGCCGCCGCCGCGGCCCAGCACTACGCCATCATAGCTCGGCGTTACGGCCGGATCGGTCCAGCTTGCCGTGGTGATGTTCCCCACGCCGCGGACGAAAATCGACGAGATGTTCCCGCCCGCTGCCGGAAACGAAATTGCCGGAACGGCCTTGGTGATGTCGATGGCATTGCTGATGCCGCGCTCGGAAAGATCCGCGCCCGACACGGCATCTATGGCCAGCGCCGCTTTCTGCAGCGTTTCTTCCCTGCGCTGCGCGGTCACGATGATTTCGCCCAGACCAGTGTCGTCGGACGGGGTCGATTGCGCTTCCTGCGCGAAGGCCGGCACGGCCAGAGCAAGGGCGGTGATGGCGGTTGTTCCAAGAAGTACCAGGCGCATAAGAATCCCTCCCCTATTGCTCGATATCGCTGTTGGCTGCCGGGATAGTGCCTGCTCGCCTGAAACGCCCGCTCCTTGTATCGATACTTTCCTATCGACGGTTCGAATGTATGCGCGGCAACACTTGCCAGCGTTGCGCGTCCCGAACCCCTGCCGGTCGATGGATACCTATCGACACTTCGAGTTTTCCCTGCCGGACAAGGCGCTCTATCCAACTGCAATGGCGGGCATATGCCTGCGCATTGGCAACGCAGATCGTGGGAGAAAACAATGGCAAACCGGCTTGCAGGCAAGATCGCCATCGTCACGGGTGCCGGAAACGGCATCGGCAAAGGCTGTGCGGAAATCTTCGCATCCGAAGGCGCAACGGTGATCGGGGTCGATCTCAAGGGGGCTGACCACGCCTGCGACCTGCTCGACGAAGCCGCCACCAACGCCCTCTTCGCCGAGGTCGGTGCGCAGCACGGCAAAATCGATATCCTCGTCAACGCCGCAGCCTTTGCCATCTTCGCCTGGATCGAGGACCTGACCTATGCCGACTGGAAAAGGACGCTCGATGCCGAACTCGACATCGTCTTCCTGCCCACCCGCGCGGCATGGCCCCTCCTCAAGGCAAGCGCGGCGGCGAGCGTGATCAATTTCGCCAGCGCCAATGCCTGGAAGGCGCTCGAAGGCTCGCCCGCGCTTGCCCACTGCGCTGGCAAAGGTGGCATCCTTTCCATGACGCGCCAGCTGGCCATGGAAGGCGCGCCGCACAACATTCGCGCCAATACCATCGCCCCCGGCTTCATCCGCACCGAATCCACCGGTCGCCATCTCGATATGCATCCGGAATTTCTCGAGATCGTGCTGTCGAAGAACATGCTCAAGCTGGTCGGCGAACCATCCGACATCGCATGGTGCGCCACCTGGCTTGCCAGCAACGAGGCGCGCTACGTCACCGGGGCAGATTTCTCGATCGATGCCGGTGCCACCGCCTGGTAGGATGCGAACCATGACCAAATACCTGATGAACACCTGGTATCAGGCCGGGTTTTCCGGCGAAGTCCCGGCAGGCGGCAAGCTCGCCCGCACCATCTGCGAAGTGCCGCTCGTCTTCTACCGCCGCGCCGAAGGATCGCTGACCGCGCTGGTAGACCGTTGCCCGCATCGCTTCGCGCCGCTCTCGGCGGGCCGGGTCGATGGCGACATCATCTTCTGCGGTTACCATGGCCTCGGCTTCGACGCGGACGGCAACTGCATGCACAATCCGCACGGACCGATCGTATCGGCGCTGGCCGTGCGCAGCTTTTCGGTGGCCGAGCGGCACACGATCATATGGGTCTGGCTGGGCGATGCCGACGCCGATCCGGCGCTGATCCCCGATCTGTCGTACATCGACGAGACTCCGCCACAGGCCCGTATTTCCGGCTACATGCCCACCGCCGCGAACTACCAGCTGCTCAGCGACAACATCCTCGATCTCAGTCACGCCGACTTCCTGCACCCCGATACGCTCGGCGGCATCAACAGCACCGCGAAGACCACCAACCGGCAGGAGGGCGGCAAGGTCGTAGTCGACTGGTTGGCCGAGAACTGCGACCCGCCTCCGGCCTTCCGCGCCACCGTCCAAGGAGCCGGTCGCGCCGACGTGTGGACCGAAGTTGTCTGGCAGGCTCCTGCGATGATGACTTTGGGCGTGGCTGCCGTGCCCGCCGGACAACCGCGAACCTGGCACGACGAGGGCTATACCCTGCACAACATGGTGCCGGAAACAGCCACGTCGACACACTACTTCTACTGCTCGACCCGCCGCTTCCGTGTGGACGACGAGGGCTTCAGCCAGTTCCTGCGCGGTGCGCTCGAGCAGGCCTTCGTGCACGAGGACAAGCCCATGCTGGAAAGCCAACAGGCGCGCATCGGCAATACGGATTTCTGGTCGCTTGAGCCGGTTCTGCTCAAGATCGATGCGGCCAGCACCCGCGCCCGTCGCCTGCTCGCCCAGAAGATCGCAGACGAGGGCGCAGCACTGACCTGAAAGCGCGCGGCCGAACGCCCCGCCGGCGTCGATGGATTCCTATCCATTGTTCCAATTTGCCAGCCGGGACCGGCCCCTTCATGCATCGGCCATGACCGGGAAGAGCATCAGCAGCATCGCAACGGCGCTTGTCGTGGGCGGGGGTATCGGCGGAATGGCAAGCGCGATCAGCCTTGCCGAACGAGGGGTGATGGTCGACCTGATCGATCTCGACCCGGACTGGCGCGTCTATGGCGCAGGCATCACGATAACCGGCCCCACCCTGCGCGCCTATCGGCGGCTAGCCCTGCTCGACCAGATAAAGCAGCAGGGCGCGATCACCAGCAAGACCCGTCTGTTCCGCTATGACGGCACGCACATGTTCGATCTCGACGAGCCGGTGATCGAGGAAGGCCTGCCCGCCACCGGCGGGATCATGCGCCCCGTGCTGCATCACATCATGCAGCAGCGCGTGCGCGAACTTGCCATCCCGGTGCGCCTCGGCCTCACTGTCGCCGCGCTCGAAAACCGCGATGATGGCGTCGACGTGCACTTTTCCGATGGCGGTGAAGGCCGTTACGATCTCGTCGTCGGTGCCGACAGCGTGTTCTCGGCCGTACGCGATCTCGCCTTCCCGCATATGGGACCTGCCGTACCGACCGGGCAGGGATGCTGGCGCATCTCGATCCGCAAGCCGCCGGGGCTTGAAGCTGGCGAATTCTTTCTCGGCCATGCCAACCCCTGCGGCATCACCGCCTGTGCGCCCGACCACGTCTACATGTGGATGCTTACACCCCATGTCGAGCGCGAGAATTTCATGGACGAAGAGCAGCTCTTCGATACCCTGAAAGAACTGCTCAAGGACTTCGGCGGCAATGCCGGCTGGATCCGCGACAACATGACGCCCGAGGACTGGATCAATTACCGGCCCCTTGCTGCCGCGCTCCAGCCGAAGGACTGGTTCAATGGACGGATCGTGCTCGTCGGAGATGCTGTACACGCCACGACTCCGCACCTCGCGTCGGGGGCCGGTATGGCCGTCGAAAGCGGCATCGTACTGGCCGAGGAGCTTGCGAACTCCAACCAGGTGGCGAAGGCGCTTCTTGCCTATCAGGAACGCCGGTTCGAACGCTGTCGCGATGTTATCGAGACCAGCATTGCCGTAGGCAGGCTACAACTGGAGAATGGCGACCCGGAAGTTCATGCGCATATGCTTGAAGGCGCGCTACAACGCCTCAACGACCCATTTTGATCAGACAAAACGGGTATCGCTCACGATCGAACCGAAGTTGAATTGGCCCGGTTGTACCATCGGGGATGAAGTACGTGCCCCCAGCCCGCCGGAAAGGAAGATACCGCCAGGCGTCGCCTGCGAGATGATGCGAATCCAAGCTTCGGCCTCGGCCCGTGTATCGAAGGTAGCGGACACCGTCTCGACCTTGCGACGCAACTGGACGCACCACGATCTCTTTCTGCACCGACTATGATATAATCGAATCGTTCACCGTCGTTCATACAAGCCCGTCCCGCACATAGCGCGCAATCGCGAGGCCAGAGGTGAGGCCGGGGGACTCGATTCCGAACAGATTGACCAATCCAGCGCATCCGTGATCGCTCGGAAGCGAAATCACGAAATCGGCCGCGGGCTCGCCTGGGCCGCTGAGTTTTGGCCTGATCCCCGTATAACCGGGTTCCAGACGGTCAGGATCGACATCGGGCCAGATTGACTTTGCCGCCGCGACAAAGGCCGGTTTGCGGGTCGCGTCGAGATGATAGTCGACATGATCAATCCACTCGACGTCGGGGCCGAAGCGCGCCTGTCCGGCGAGGTCGAGCGTCAGATGAAGGCCCAGACCGCCGGGTTCGGGCACCGGATATATGAGATGTTCGAAAGGCGCTCGACCCGAAAGGGTGAAGTAGACCCCGCGCGCCAGATATAGCGGCGGAACGAAATGAGGATCGAGTCCCTCGATCGCGGATGCAAGATCCTGCGCTGCCAGTCCCGCTGAATTCACGAGCAATGACGCACAAAGAACGGCGTTGTCCTCTCCCTCTACATAAATATGCCAGCTGCCTTCACGGCGCACGGCGCGTGTCACGCGGGTGCGCGGAACGAACAAAGTTCCATGCGCCTCCGCCTCGCCGAGCATGGTCGCCATCAGTGCATGGGAATCGACAATACCCGTCGAGGGCGATAAGAGCGCCGCCGCGCAATCCAGACGCGGCTCTAACCGACGAGCACCCATCGCATCCAGAACGCGCAAGTCCAAAACCCCGGCGGCCGTCCCGGCGGCCAGGATCCGTTCGAGCACGGGGATCTGCTCCTCGTCCCGCGCAAAGATCAATTTGCCCAGCCGCTTGTGGGGAACTGCATGGCGGGCGCAATAGTCATAGAGTCGGTCCCGCCCTTCGACGCACAGCCGCGCCTTCAGCGAACCGGCTGGATAATAAAGACCGGCATGAATGACTTCGCTGTTGCGGCTGCTGGTCCAGCTGCCCTGGGTCGGCTCGCCATCCACCAACACCACTTCACGCCCTGAAAGCGCCAGCTCGCGCGCGATTGCGATCCCGACGACACCGGCCCCCACAATGATGGCATCAACTCTTTCCATCATCGCCTCATTAAAACTTGGATCGCTTCAAGTTTGCGAATGTCCGTCGTCAGGACATTTGGCGCAGGTCGTGGAGTAAATTAGCGGAGTGCGGGCCTCGTCTGGGGATTGACGTTAGGCGGCGAACTTGCGGTGCTGCAAGCGCCGATGTTCGATGGTCTGTTTAGCCAATCCCAGCAGGCTGTTGCGGCCCCCTGCGGAGGGGTGCCTGGCGGAGACGGAGGGATTCGAACCCTCGGTAGGAGTAATCCCCCTACGGCGGTTTAGCAAACCGCTGGTTTCAGCCACTCACCCACGTCTCCGGGAAGGCAGAGGCCGGGCTATAGCGAGCGCATGCCCTGCGATCAACCGCCTCGATCGCCTATCCGGATAATCATCACCGCGTTCATTGCAGCGACAGGCAAAAGCGGCTTTACCTGTGCCAAGGCAAGGCGGTTATCGGAGAGTGGCGATGAACTACGGCAAGGTGCTGGGCGTGGCGGTGATGCTGGCCCTTGGCGGAACGGGCGCTGCCCGGGCGCAGGTGCGCACCGTCGATCCCAACCAGGCGAACGACCTTGCGCCGGTACCTGCGAGCGAGGCCGACTATGGCACGAAGGTGGCCGCTCCCGCCGCGCCTGCACAGCCCGCTGCCCCGCAATCCACCGAGGCCGCTGCTGACACGGTGTCACGAGAGGCCGCCCCGCCGCCGCCCGCCGGTGCGCGGGCGCAGGCCGCCGATGCCGCCGCCAACAACACCTATGCCCAGGATGACGTACTCAGCGCCGCCGAAGGCGTGTTCGGCCGGGGCGCCGAGGGGCTTGCCAAGCTGGTCGAGAAAATCTTCAAGGAACAGGGGCGACCGAACGCCTATATCGCCGGCCGCGAGGCCGGCGGCGCGATCGTGGTGGGCGTGCGCTACGGCTCGGGCACTCTGTTCCACAAGGTCGAGGGGCAGATGCCGGTCTATTGGACCGGCCCGTCGCTGGGCTTCGATCTCGGCGCCAACGGCTCGAAGAGCTTCGTGCTCGTCTATAACCTGTTCGACAGCAACGACCTCTTCCGCCGCTATCCTTCCGCCGAAGGGGCGGCCTATGTCGTCGGCGGGTTCACTGCGACCTATTTGCGCCGGGGCGACGTCGTGCTGATCCCGATCCGGCTCGGCGTCGGCTGGCGGCTCGGCGTCAATGTGGGTTATATGAACTTCACCCGGGAATCGAAGGCGGTGCCGTTCTGAGGATCGCTCAGGCGGGCAGTCCGATCAGCGAGATCTGCCGGCCATAGCCCGGTTCGCCGCGATGGGTCGCGCGGCGAAAGCTGTAGAATCGATCGGGCTGGGCATAGGTGTCCTCGCCAAGTGCGATCACCCGCGCGATGCCGGCCGATGCCAGCCGATGCGCGACATAGGCTTCGATGTCGAACTGGGCATGGCCGGCCCGGCGCCCGTCCGCGACGAAGCGCTCATTGGCTGGATCATCGTCCTCGAAACGCCGCACGAAAGCCTCGTCGACTTCATAGCTTGCGCGCGCGATGCAGGGGCCGATCGCGGCGGTGATCGCCGAACGCTGTGCGCCCAGCCTCTCCATCGCGTCGATGGTGCTATCGGTCACGCCCGAGATCGCACCCTTCCAGCCGGCATGGGCGGCGCCGATCACCCCTGCCCCCTTGTCGGCGAACAGCACGGGCACGCAGTCGGCGGTGAGGATGCCGAGCAGCAGGCCCGGCCGGTCGGTGACCAGTGCATCGGCATGGGGCCGTCCAGCATCGCCAAAGGGCTCGGTGGCCGCTACGGCGTTTGCCGAATGAACCTGGTGGAGCGTGACGAGGCGATAGCCCGGAGCGATCGCCTCGACGGCGCGGCGGCGGTTCTCGACGATAGCGGCGCGATCGTCGTCGGAACCCAGCCCGACATTGAGCCCGGCGTGAATCCCTTCGGACACGCCGCCCTCGCGGCCGAGAAAGCCGTGGGGGAGATCGCCCAACGCATCGACGCGGATCGGCTTCACGCTCATATCGTCGCCTTCTGGATGAAGCCCGCAGCGACAGTGCCGGCTATGTCCTCGACGGTCACCTTGTCGACCCGCGCTGCGGGTGGCCCCGCATGGCAGCGCACGATCAGCGCCTCAACCTTGTCGGCCGGCCCGGCCACCACGGCCTCGACGGAACCATCGATCCGGTTGCGCACCCAGCCATCGAGGCCGAGTTCGTTCGCCTGATCGATCGCCCAGCCGCGATACCACACCCCCTGAACCTTGCCCTTGACGTGGATGCGCCGGGCAATCCGCCCCGGATCGGAGCTCATCCGCGCTGAGCCCGCTGCAGGAGCTTCTGGTCGGCGAGCACCAGCGCCATCATCGCCTCGACCACCGGCGTGGCGCGGATGCCGACGCAGGGATCGTGGCGGCCCTTGGTGCGGATGTCCGCGGCCTGGCCGTCATTGCCGATGGTCTCCACCGGCGTCAGGATCGAGGAGGTCGGCTTGAGCGCGACCCGCACCACCACCGGCTGGCCGGTCGAAATGCCACCCGCCACGCCGCCGGCATGGTTGGCGAGGAACAGCGGCATGCCGTCATGGCCCGGCCGCATCGGATCGGCATTGGTTTCGCCGGTCAGCCGCGCCGCCGCGAAGCCGTCGCCGATCTCGACGCCCTTGACCGCGTTGATGCTCATCATCGCCGACGCCAGTTCGCTGTCGAGCTTGGCATAGAGCGGCGCGCCCCAGCCGGCCGGCAGCCCCTCGGCTATGCACTCGACGATAGCGCCCACCGACGATCCCGCCTTGCGCGCGCCGTCGACGATGGCTTCCCAGCGCGCGGCCGCCGCCCGGTCCGGGCAGAAGAACGGGTTCTCGTCGATCGCCGCGTCGTCAAAGGCCGCCCGGTCGATCGCATCCCCGCCCAGTTCGACCAGGTAGGCGCGGATCCGGACCTCGGGAATCACCAGCCGCGCCACGGCGCCGGCGGCAACCCGCGACGCCGTTTCGCGCGCCGACGATCGCCCGCCGCCGCGATAGTCGCGAAAGCCATATTTGGCGTCATAGGCATAATCGGCATGGCCAGGCCGATAGGCGAGCGCGACTTCGGAATAATCCTTTGAGCGCTGGTCGACATTCTCGATCATCAGGCTGATGGGCGTGCCGGTCGTCTTGCCCTCGAAAACCCCGGACAGGATGCGCACCTGATCCGGCTCCTGCCGCTGGGTGGTGAAACGCGAAGTGCCCGGCCGGCGCTTGTCGAGCCAGGGCTGGATGTCGCCTTCCTTCAGTTCGAGCCCCGGAGGACAGCCGTCTACGACAGCCCCGATCGCGGGGCCATGGCTCTCGCCCCAGGTGGAGAAGCGGAAAACGCGGCCGAAGGAGTTGTAGCTCATAGAGCCCCTCTCCCTTCAGGGGAGAGGGAGGGACCCAAGCCGGAGGCTTGGGAGGGTGAGGGTTCTTCTTTCAAGGCATTCATGATTGAAGTCAGTACCCCGTCCAGGTTGTCGCGCACGTCATTGTTCCAGAAGCGCAGCACGCGATAGCCCTGTTGCGCGAGAAAGGCCGTGCGTCGATCGTCATATTCCTGCTGCTCGGCATGTTGGCCGCCGTCGGCTTCGATCACGAGCCTCCGATCGAGGCATACGAAGTCGACAATATAGTTTCCAAGCCACACCTGCCGCCGGAACTTCGCGTCTTCGAGGCGTCGACCGCGCAGATTCGACCAGAGCAGCTTCTCTGCGTCCGTACAGAAGGTACGGAGCGATCTCAGCCGTTCGATCGGCTCGGTGCCAGGTGGTCGCTGCATTGAGCCTGCCCTCACCCTCCCGCCGCTGTGCGGCGGGTCCCTCCCTCTCCCCTGAAGGGAGAGGGTTCATTTGCTAAGCCAAGGCGATATCCGGCGCGTCCTCGGCCTTCATGCCGATGACGTTGTAGCCTGCGTCGACGTGGTGGATCTCGCCGGTCACGCCGCTCGCCAGCTGCGACAGGAGATAGACGCCGGCCCCGCCGACATCGTCGATCGTCACGTTGCGGCGAAGCGGTGAGTTCAGCTCATTCCATTTGAGGATATAGCGGAAATCGCCGATCCCGCTCGCGGCCAGGGTCTTGATAGGGCCGGCCGAGATCGCATTGACGCGGATATTCTCCGGGCCCAGGTCCATCGCCAGATATTTGACGCTCGTCTCCAGCGCGGCCTTGGCCACGCCCATGACGTTGTAATGCGGCACGACCTTTTCGGCGCCATAATAGCTGAGCGTCAGCACCGAGCCGCCCTCGGGCATCATCGGGCGGGCACGCTTCGTCACCGCTACCAGGCTGTAGGCCGAAATGTTCATCGTCATCAGGAAATTGTCGAGACTGGTGTCGACGAACAGGCCGCGCAGCTCATTCTTGTCGGAAAAGCCGATCGCGTGGACCAGGAAGTCGATCGTCGGCCAGCGCTCGGCCAGCGTCGCGAAGGCGACGTCGAGCGCGGCATCGTTCGAGACGTCGCATTCGATCAGGAAGTCGGAGCCGACCTGCTCGGCCAGCGGACGCACGCGTCGCTCCAGTGCCTCGCCCTGATAGCTGAAGGCCATTTCGGCGCCCTGTTCGTGGAGTGCCTTGGCAATCCCCCACGCCAGCGAGCGATCATTGGCGAGGCCCATGATCAGCCCGCGCTTCCCCGTCATCAAACCCGCCACGACATCTCCCTTACTCGTTCGGCGCCGCCTCCTTTACAGAGCTTTCCGGGGTTTCCGCTAGAGCCGCGTTGAGATGAGCGCCGAAAACAAGCCCAAGCCCCACCAGCCAGAAGAACAGCAGCGTCACGATGACGCCCGCAAGGCTGCCATAGGTGCGGCCATAACCGCCAAATGCGCTCACCACGACGGGCAGCAGCATCGTCACCGCCATCCACCATAGGCCGGTAAACAGCGCACCCGGCCATTTCGGGCAGGGCGCATAGCGATATTTGGATGGAGTGAGCGTGGCGAACATCGCATAGAGCGCCCCCACCAGCATCAGCAGCGGCGCGATCCGCGACAGGTTGATCAGCGGCTGAAGGCTGGCGCCGACCGGCAGCAGCCGCCAGATGAACTGCTCGACGCCGGTAAGCACCACCTGCGCACTGAACGCCGACATGGTCAGGATCACCGAAACGATGATGATCAGGATCGAACCGGCGCGATAGTGCCAGAAGCCGCGGGACGGCTTGGTGCCATAGGCGCGATGGAGGATGTCGCGGATCGTCTCGACGAAGCTGCCGACGGTCCACAGCCCCACCAGCGCGCCCAGCCAGAGCAGGGCGCCGCTGTTATTGGCGGCGAGCACGTCGCGGATCGGCTGCGAGATCAGGTCGCGCACCGATATCGGGACAGTCCGCAGGAAGCCATAGACCGCATGCTGGACATCGGGCGTGCGTCCGAACAGCTGCGCCAGCGCCGCCATCACGATGAAGAAGGGAAACATCGTCAGCAGCGCCAGATAGGCGATGTTCCCGGCGTGGATGAAGCCGTCGTTATACACGCCCAGCGCAGCGCGCCTGACGATCGTGTAGACCCGGCCGCCGGGGCGCATCTCCGCCAGATGCTTTTCGAAAGGACGACGCCGGCGCGCTTCGGGAGATTGGTCCGTTGTCAGAGCCGCGCTCCCTATTGTCCCACCCAGCTGGAAAGACTGTTACGCCGTCAAACGCCCAGATTGGCTCGCGGGTTGCGCTTGCCCTTTGCGGACCAATTCTCGACGAAGGCTTCCAGCTCGGCATCCTCGGCGGGAATGTCGATCATCACGGTGACAAGCTGGTCGCCGCGCGATCCATCCTTGCGGTAGAAGCCCTTGCCCTTGAGCCGCAGCGTCTTGCCCGAGCTGCTGCCCTTGGGGATGCCGAGCATCACCGCGCCGTCGACCGTCGGAACCTTGACCTTCGCGCCCAGCAGCGCCTCGTCGATCGCCACCGGCAGGTCAAGGCGGACATCATCCTCGTCGCGCCTGAAGTAGCGATGCGGGCGAATGTCCACGGTGATGATGGCGTCGCCATTGCCGCCAGGGCCGGCCTCGCCCTGCCCGGTCAGCCGCATCTGGGTGCCAGACTCGACGCCGTTGGGCAATTTGACGTCGATCGTCTTGCCATTGGCCAGCGTGATCCGCTGCGGCTTCAGCGCCGCGGCATCCTCGAACGGCACCGCCAGGCGATAGGCGATGTCGGGGCCCTTGGGCGGACGACCGCCGCCCTGGCTGCCGAAGCCGCCAAAACCGCCCGGCCGGCGCGCGCCAGCACCCGCGCCTGCGCCGCGCGAGCGGCCGAAAATACCTTCGAAGATATCGCCGAAATCGGCGCCGTCGCCGGTGAACTCGTAGTTTGCCCCGCCTGGGCCGGCGCCGGGATTGAAGCCGCCGCCGCCGCCACGTCCGCCGAAGCCGAACGGCCCGCGCGGATTGCCCTGCTCATCGATTTCGCCACGGTCATATTGGGCGCGCTTGTCCCGGTCCGACAGCAGATCATAGGCCGCCGTGACATCGGCGAAGCGCTCGGTCGCCTTGGGATTGTCCTTGTTGCGATCGGGATGAAGCTCCTTGGCGAGCTTGCGATAGGCCTTCTTTATCTCGGCCTCGTCGGCGCCGCGCTTCACCCCAAGCTTCGAATACAGATCGGCCATAGTCGTCGTCGTCATCCTGCAATCGCACCCTGTTGCATTTATGCAACAGATCAGATGTGTACCGCCTCGCCATTAAGCAAGTGCAAATTTCATTTGCCGCAGGGCAACTCGGCCGGTCCGCTGGCGTTCTGCGACCGAAACCTCCCAACTACAAGCGAGTTACTTACCTATGGCGCCTTATCCGTGCCCTAACTGCAAGCGCCTGAACCATTTCGAGGTGCGCGTGTGCCCAGGCTGCGCCTTCACGCTGGGCTTCGACCCCGCGTCGGATGGCTTCCTGTTCCTCGGCGACGGCGCCACCACCTGGCGCGACGGCAACGGCGGAACCCATGACGTCGCGGTCTGCGCGAACAACAATGAATATGGCGTCTGCAACTGGCTGGTCTCGACCACCGACAACACCCCCTTCTGTCGCGCCTGCCGCCACAATCGCACGATTCCAGACCTGACCGTCCCAACCGTGCCCGAGCGCTGGGGCAGGATCGAGGAAGCGAAGCGCCGGCTGTTCCACACGCTGATCAAGCTGGGTCTGCCACTGGAAACCAAGGCCGAGGAAGTCGATCATATCCAGGGACTTGCCTTTGATTTCTTATATGACCCCTCAGCCGAGTTGCAGGGCCAGAGACAGGTCCTGACCGGCCATGACGGCGGCGTGGTGACGCTTAACCTGATCGAAGCCGACGATGTCGAGCGCGAGCGGATGCGACGGAGCATGGGCGAGCCCTATCGCACGCTCCTCGGCCATTTCCGGCACGAGGTCGGCCATCATTACTGGTCGCGGCTGGTCGAGCAGGACCCGCAGGAACTGCAGGCGTTCCGCTCCATATTCGGAGACGAGACGATCGACTATGCCCAGGCGCTGCAGGACCATTACGGCCCGAGCAGCCAGAAGGTCTGGACCGACGACTATGTAAGCTTCTACGCGACGTCGCATCCTTGGGAGGATTTCGCCGAAACCTTCGCTCATTATCTCCACCTGGTGGACACGCTGGCGACGATCGGCGGCTTCGACATGCGGATGGCGCCATTTCCGGGGCCGGAGAGCCACCCTGGCGCCGTGGTCGACTTCGATTGCTATACCGCTAGCACGGACCAGCTGATGGCCGAGATGGTGCCTTACAGCTTCGCGCTGAACGCTGTGAACCGGAGCATGGGCCAGCCCGACCTCTATCCGTTCCGGCTGACGCCGGCGATCATGGGGAAGATCGATTATGTGAACCGCCTGGTCGCGAAGGCGGCGGGGCGGGGATGATAGTAGGAATACCCGTTGGTACGTCATCCTGAACTCGTTTCAGGATCCACTCTTCCGCTGGAGAGAGCTCCCGTGCCGAGCAGTGGATGCTGAAACAAGTTCAGCATGCCGGAATCGTTCCAACCAACCCTACTCGATCGGCTCGACATCGACCGAAACATCAATCTTCTGCCCGTCCTGCCCTGTGAAGACCCCATCGATCGGCGCGACATCCGCATAATCGCGGCCCATCGCGGTGATGATGTGATCGCTGCCGACCATACAGGCGTTGGTGGGGTCGAAACCCAGCCAGCCCCGATCCGGCCCGCACCATATCACCACCCAGGCATGGGTGGCGTCGGCGCCGACCAGCCGCGGCTTGCCCGGCGGCGGCACGGTGCGCAGATAGCCCGACACATAGGCGGCCGGCAGGCCCACGCCCCGCAGCCCGGCGATCATGATCTGCGCGAAATCCTGGCAGACGCCGTGGCGCTTCTCGAAAGCCTCGGCGGGGGTGGTATCGACGGTCGTCGCGCTGCCGTCATAGGTGAAGCGGTCATGGATGCGCGTGGCGAGCGCCAACCCTGCCTCGATGATGCCGCGATGCGGATCGAGATGCTCCGAGCACCAGGCGGTAATCTCCGGACTGAGCGGGATGGACAGCGAGGGGTAGATATAATTGGCTGGACTCTCGACCCCCATGTCCGTCGTCGTCCGCGCCAGCACCGCGATCTCGCCGATGGTCGGATCGTCGACATGCGGCTTCGGCACGGGCCGGTCGACGCGGATGCGAAAGCTGCTCTCGATGCTGAGTTCGCGCGACGGCCGGTCCATCACCATCCGCGTTACATTGCCGAGATAGCCGATCGGCCGGGTTCCGGTGACGTGCGCAGCCGGGGACAGCTCCAGCACATAGTCCTCCAGCGTCTGCCCCCCCCATTCGACCGGCTGCAGCCTGAGATTGCACCGCGCGAAGCTGACCGGAAAGGCGTAGCGGAAGCGAGTCTTGTGGCGGACCTGATAGAGCATCAAGCGAGCGTCATACCGGACATCCGGAAGCCTTCGCTACCCTGCAGGAAGAAGCGGGCGCTGATCGCGTTGGACATCTCCGACAGCATGTTCTCGAGGCTGAGCATCATCTTCGAATCGAGCGCGTCCGCGCTGGTGGTGCGCGTCACCGCCTCGATACGATAGAAGATCGCGACATGCGGTTCGGCCATGCCGTCGTCACGGAGCGCGGGCAAGGCCTTGAGATGCTCGGAGATCCGCTCGATCTGATAGACAATGGCGCGCGGATTATAGGGATCGAGCGCAACCAGGTCGCGGACAGGCTCCAGCGCCAGTCCCATCAGATAGCGGGCGCGGTAGCTGATCTGGCTGTCGCACAGATCGAGCAAGGTGGTCAGGTCGTCGGCCGATGCGTCCTTGCCGCCGAAAATGCGGACCAGGCGGCAGCCCCACAGCGCTCGTTCGACCCGGCGCCCCATGTCGTGGAACCGCCAGCCCGCGGTTCGCCCCATATTTTCCGCCGCAAGGCCGGACAGCGCGGAGAAACGCTCCTGCAGGTCGACCGCCCGCGCGAGGGTCGCCTCCGCGTCTTCGGAGGTGGCATTGGCCAGCGGCGCATCGACCAGCCGCCAGACATCAGCCGACAGCCGGTCCCGCGTGCCGCTGGCGATCACGCGGGCATTGCGGATCAGGGTGGCGACGCTCGCCGGTCCCTCGCCGTCCAGCGCCAACCGCGCCAGTTCGCGCAGATCATGGGTTTCGCCGAAGCTGTGCTCGGGCGCGTCATCCTCTTCCTCGTCATGCTCGTCCTGCTCGGGCACGGCCGCTCCGGACGAGACGAGCATCGTGCCGAGCCTGTCCAACGTCAGCGGGAAAAGCGCGGCACCGCCATCGGCGACGATCGATCCGCCCAGCGTCGCGCGCACCAGCCGCAAGGTCGCCTCGCCGCGCTCGAGATAGCGGCCCAGCCAGTAGAGATTGTCGGCGGCGCGGCTCGGCAGGGTGCCGGGATTGCGCCGGATCGGCACCTTCTGGGGCAGCAGCGAGATCGGCTCGACCGCCTTCGACCCGACGATGCACACATCGGCCGAGAAAGCACCCTCGCCCATCACCGTTGCGCGCGCATCCGAATCGTCGCCGATCCGCGCGAAGCCGCCGGGCATCACCGTCCAGTTCCCCTGCCCGTCACGCGCGGCGAACACCCGCACCGTGAACGGCCGCGGCACCAGCTGTCCGTCCTGCACGACGGGGGTGGTCGACAGGTGGACATCCTCCTGCGCAACATAGTCATGGGGCCGCCGGTGCATGTCGGCCAGCAGGGTCGCGCGCTCGGCGCTGCTCAGCGTGGAAGCGAGCACCGGGCGGCCACGCGGCAGGCCCACCGGCGTTTCGGTGAAGGCCGGCGCGATCAGCATCTCATCGAGACGCGCCTCCACCTGCGCGCGCGGGGTCTCCTGTCCGCACCACCAGGTGGCGATGTTGGGAAGCGCCAGGTCCTCGCCCAGCAGACGTCGCGCCAGCGTGGGCAGGAAGGCTGCAATCGCGGTCGATTCGACCACGCCGGCGCCGGGAGCGTTGGCGATCACCGCCTGCCCCGCCGCCATCGCGTCCATCAGACCAGGGACACCGATCGCAGACGTCGCATCGAAGGCCAGCGGATCGAGCAGCCGCGAATCGATGCGACGCCACAGGGCGTCGACGCGCTTGAGACCCTCGATCGTGCGGACGAACAGGCCATCCTCGCGCACCGCCAGATCGCTGCCCTCGACCAGCAACAGGCCGAGATAGCGGGCGAGATGCGCCTGCTCGGCATAGCTCTGGTTGTAGCGTCCCGGCGTCAGCAGGCCGATGCGCGGTTCCGACCGGCGGCATGCTGACGCCAGCCCCTCGCGGAATGCCGAGAAGAACGGCGCCAGCCGCTCCACATGCAGGCGGGTCTGTAGCGAGCCCATCAGGCGAGTCGAGGCGAGCCGGTTTTCGAGGGCATAGCCGGCTCCCACCGGTGCGCGGACATGATCGTCGAGCACCCGCCATTCGCCGCTGGGGTCGCGGCACAGATCGGCCGCGTAGATGTGGAGGCGATGGCCGCCAGGCGGCTTGATTCCGACCTGCGAGCGCCAATAGGCGCGGCTTCCCGTGACCAGCGCAGCCGGGATGGCGCCGGAGGCGACGAGCTTCTGCTCGCCGAATATATCGTCGAGCACCCGTTCCAGCAGCTCGGCGCGCTGCGACACGCCGGCGGCGATGATCGCCCAGTCGTCCTCACCGATCAGCAGCGGCATCGCCGACACCGGCCAGGGCCGTTCGCGTTCCTCGCCCGGCAGGCGGAAGGCCGTGCCGAGCTCCTGCACCTGGCGCGCCATGCGCTGCTGAAGCAGGTCGAGCCGGCCTTCGCTCAGCCGTCCGACGCCGTCGAACAGCGCGTGCCACCATTTGGCGCCGCGCCCGACGTCGCCGCGCAATGCATCGGCTCTTCCCGCCTTGCCGATATAGCTGTGGAGCCAACCATCCCCGAGGCTCGGCATGCCTGGCAGTTCCGCCATCATATCCCCCTGCGCGACGGCCATTACCAGTTGGGCGGCGTGCGAAGGTCGAGTGTCACCGGGAACTCGCTGGCCCGTTCGGTCATCGGGATCGTCACCGGGCCAGGCGTGTGGCCATGGCCCTGGAAGCGCGCGCGACGGCGCGCCTCGGCCTCGAGATCGTTGATCGGAATGGTGTCATAACTGCGTCCCCCCGGATGCGCGACATGATAGACGCACCCGCCTAGCGAACGACCATTCCACTTGTCGAGCAGATCGAAGGTCAAAGGGGCATCGGCATCCAGCAGCGGGTGGAGGCAGTTGGCCGGCTTCCACGCCTTGTAGCGCACACCGCCGACCGCTTCGCCCGGCACGCCGGTAGGCGTCATCGGCACCGCACGGCCGTTCACCGCCACGATATGGCGGCCCGGCACCAGGCCGCTCGCCTTCACCTGTAGCCGCTCGGTCGAGCTGTCGACATAGCGCACCGTGCCGCCGATCGCACCGGTTTCGCCCAACACATGCCAGGGCTCGAGCGCATGCGCGATCTCCAGGGTCACGCCGCCTGCCGAGACCGTGCCGTGAACCGGAAAGCGGAACTGGCGCTGCGCCTCGAACCAGGCTGGATCGAAATCATAGCCGGCGTGGCGCAGGTCGGAGAGGACCTCCATGAAATCGGCCCAGACGAAATGCGGCAGCAGGAAGCGGTCGTGCAGGGCGGTGCCCCAGCGCACCAGCCCGCCTTGCTGCGGTTCGCGCCAGAACCAGGCGGCGAGCGCGCGGATCAGGAGTTGCTGGGCCAGGCTCATCTTCGGTTCCGGCGGCATTTCGAAACCGCGGAACTCGAGCAGCCCCAGCCGGCCCGTCGGCCCATCCGGCGAGAACATTTTGTCTATACATATCTCGGTGCGGTGGGTGTTGCCGGTGACGTCGACCAGCAGGTTGCGGAACAGCCGGTCGACCACCCATGGCGGCGGCGTCTCGCCCTGGCCCGGCATCGGCACCTGAGACAGCGCGATCTCGAGTTCGTACAGCCCGTCATGGCGCGCCTCGTCGATACGCGGCGCCTGGCTGGTCGGACCGATGAACATGCCCGAGAACAGATAGCTGAGCGCCGGATGGCGCTGCCAATAGAGGATGAAGCTCTTGAGCATGTCCGGCCGGCGGATGAACGGCGAGTCGGTCACCGAACGCCCGCCGAGCACGATGTGGTTGCCGCCGCCGGTGCCGATCGCGCGGCCGTCGATCATGAACTTGTCGGCGGTCAGCCCGGTCTCGCGCGCCAGCTCGTAAAGGCCGGTGGTGATGTCGACGGTCTCGGCCCAACTCGCCGCCGGCTGGACGTTGACCTCGATCACGCCCGGATCGGGCGTCACCTTGAGGACGTTGAGGCGCGGATCGGGCGGCGGGCCATAGCCCTCGATCCGCACCGGAACGCGGGTGCGCTGGGCGGTCGCCTCGATCTCGGCGACCAGTTCCAGATAATCCTCAAGCTTCTCCGTCGGCGGCAGGAACACCGCGATATAGTGGCCGCGCGATTCGGCCGTCATCGCGGTGCGGACCGCGCCCTCGATGATCTTCTGTTCCTGGCGCGCCTGCGCCGCGGTGCCGCCGGCCGCAGGCGCCACGGTCTCGGCCCGCTGGGCCGGCTCTTCGCCGCGCGCCGGCTCGAAAAGTGGCAACGGCCCGCGCGGCTCGGTGGTGTCCTGGACGTGGAGATAGGGATAGTCGGCCGGCGGCACATAGGGCAGCGAGCCGAGCGGCAGGCGATAGCCGATGGCGGCGTCGCCGGGCATGACGAACAGCTTGCCGCGCCGCACCTGCCAGCGTTCCGATCGCCAGCGCCGCGGCTCGGGCGCCTGCGCCGCCTGCCAGCGCTGGATCGGCAGGACATGGCCGACCGGCTTGCTCAGCCCATGCTCGAAGGCCTTGACCATGCGGTGCCGCGCTTCGGGGTCGTCGATCATGGGATCGGTCGGATCGACATTTTCCGGGAGCTGGGCTTCCTTGACCGCCCATTCGATGCCGTCCTCATAGGCTTCCTGCACCATCTCGGCGCCGACCCCGAGGCTCTCCGCGATCTCCGCCAGGAAGGTGCCGGCATCGTCGCTGGTCACCGCCTTGCCGGTGTCGCTTCCCGCGATCAGGCTGGCATCCTTCCAGACCGGCACGCCATCGGTGCGCCAATAGACCGAATAGCCCCAGCGCGGCAGGCTTTCGCCCGGATACCATTTGCCCTGGCCATGATGGAGCATGCCGCCGGGCGCATAGCGCTCGCGCAGCTTGCGGATCAGCCGGTCGGCATAGCCCGCCTTGGTGGGACCGACGGCGTCGCCGTTCCATTCGGGCGCCTCGGGATCATCTAGCGCGACAAAGGTCGGCTCGCCGCCGGTGGTGAGCCGCACATCCTGTGCCACCAGGTCGGCGTCGACCTGCTCGCCCAGCCGATCGAGCGCATCCCAGCGCGCGTCGGTGAACGGCTTGGTGATCCGCACCGCCTCGGCGATGCGCTGGACGTTCATGTCGAAGTGGAAGTCGACATGGGCGGGTTCGAGCACCGCGCCCTCGATCGGCGTAGCCGAGCGATAGTGTGGGGTGGCGGCGAGCGGGATATGCCCCTCGCCCGCGAACATGCCGGAGGTCGCATCCATGCCGATCCAACCGGCGCCGGGCAGGTAGATCT
Organism: Rhizorhabdus sp. P4_G6; assembly: GCF_056401045.1. Lineage (NCBI taxonomy): Bacteria > Pseudomonadati > Pseudomonadota > Alphaproteobacteria > Sphingomonadales > Rhizorhabdaceae > Rhizorhabdus > Rhizorhabdus sp. P4_G6. The sequence goes on from NZ_JBFUKC010000019.1 coordinate 21,985, forward strand.
CGGCCCAGGCGTGGAGATCGCAGACGTCCTGCGACACGCCCTTGGGCCCTTCGATGGGGATGATGTCCGGCGTCAGCTGGATCGAGTAGCCCGACACGAAGCGCGCAGCGAGGCCAAGCCGCCGTGCGGCCTGGACCAGCAGCCAGGCAGAGTCGCGGCAGCTGCCGGTGCCGATCGCCAGTGTATCCTCCGGCGTCTGCACGCCGGGTTCGAGCCGGATGACATAGCCGACGCGTTGATTGATCGCGATGTTGAGATTGCCGAGAAAATCGATCGTGCGGATGCGCACATCGGCGAACTGCGCCACGAACTCGTCGAACAGCGGCCCCTGCGGCTCGAGTTCGAAATAAGCGGCGAGATCGGAAGCGAGATCGGGCGCATAGGTAAACGGGCGTTGCTCGGCATAATCCTCGACGAAGAAGTCGAACGGATTGATCGCGACCATGTCCGCGATCAGATCCACGGTCACCGAGAACTCGTTGGTCCGCTCCGGGAAAACGAGCCGAGCCAGCCAGTTGCCGTGCGGATCCTGCTGCCAGTTGATGAAGTGGTTCTCGGGAACGATCCGCAGCGAATAATTGTCGACCGCGGTGCGGCTGTGCGCCGCCGGCCGTAGCCGGATCACCTGGGGCCCGAGCACGACCGGGTGATCGTAGCGATAGACTGTCTTGTGGTGCAGAGCGGCCTGAATCATGGCTGACAGAGTCAGCACATCCCTTTGTGCGGTGCAATAAGGACTTGGATTTCCCGACGACGATAAAGTTCAGGCCGGTCGGGTCAGCTCCGCCCATCCCGGGAAGAGCGACGCCGCCAGCAGCACGGCCATGCCGATATTGAAGGCCCGCAGCGCCGACGGGCGGGTGAACAGCCGGCGCACCACGGTGCCGCCGCCGGCCCACAGCATGATGCAGGGGAGGCCACAGGCCGCGAGCACCAGCGCCACCAAGGTCACGTCTGCGATCAGGTGGCCGGGCCGCGAGAAGCTGGTCGCAGCGCCCAGGCTCATCGCCCAGGCCTTTGGGTTGACCCACTGGAACGCTGCTGCATCGAGGAAGGTGAGCGGCTTCGCCCGCGGCGAGGCCACGCCCATGCCGGCCGACGTCGCGATCCGCCACGCAAGGTAGAGGAGATAGGCCGTGGAGACGAGGTGCAGCGTCGTGTAGAGCCACGGCGCCCCGGCGATGATGCTGGCCAGGCCGAACCCCAGCAACAACACCATGACCACGCAACCGATGCTGATCCCGAAAATATGCGGCAGCGTCAGGCGAAAGCCGAAGGTCGCGCCGGAGGACAACAGCATCATGTTGTTCGGGCCGGGCGTCACCGTCGATGCGATGCAGAAGGCGCCGAGTGCGAGAAGCGTATCGGGTGCCATGACTATCGTCGCAAGCACATGGCGAGACGGTACTGGGCGTCGATCATCATTCGCCGTCCTTCGGGCCGCGCATCGGGCCCGGCCGAGGCGAGGGCGGCGGCGGAAACGACGGCTGCGAAGCCGATCAGCAAGAAGCTAGCGAGGGCTGTCATCCATATCTGTCTCATTGTCCCTATCCTGTTTGGGATTGACACTCGCCCATTGCGATCTACTTTGTCATATGTCAAAGGCGATATTGTCATTGTGACATTATAACTGCAATCTGGATGCCCGATGATCTGGACTCCCGTTCTCGATGATGATGCTGACACCGTGTCCGGCCGGCTGCTCGCGGCCCTGCGGCGCGATATCGACGAAGGCCGCCTCACGCCGGGCACCCGGCTGCCCCCGCATCGCGAGCTTGCGCACCGGCTGGGCATCGGCATCGGCACGGTCACCGCCGTCTATGGAGAAGCGGCGCGGCAGGGCCTGCTGACGGCCACGGTAGGACGCGGAAGCTTCGTGGCCGATACCGCGCCTCGTCCCGGCCGCACGGATGGTTCGATCGATCTCGCCCGCAACCTGCCGCCGCTCGCGGCAAGCCAGCGGCGCTTCGCAGCCACGCTAGCCAAGCTGAGCAAGCGCGGCGATATCGCGCAGTTCCTCGATTATGCGCCACCGGGCGGCTATGAGGCGCACCGCCGCACCGCCGCCAGCTGGCTGCGGCGGGTTAGCGGTCTTGCCGATGCCCGTGCCGACCGGCTGGTCGTCACCAGTGGCGCCCAGCAGGCAATGACGCTGGCGCTCGATACGCTGTGCCGCCCCGGCGACACGGTCATGACCGAAGCCGCGACCTATTTCGGCGTCCGCTCGATCGCGGGCGCCGGCGGCTACCGCACACTGGGGCTGGAGATGGACGAGCAGGGCCTGCTCCCCGATGCGCTCGACCGGGCCGCCGCCGGAGGCGCCCGGGTGCTCTACACACTACCGACCCTTCAGAACCCGACCGGCCGGATCATGGGCGACGCCCGTCGCGCCGAAATCGCCGCGATCGCGCGCGCGCGTCAGCTGTGGATCGTCGAAGACGACCTTTATTCGGCTTTTGCTATCGGCAATGCGCCGCCCCCGCTCAGCAGCTATGCGCCGGAGCGCTGCTTCTACATCAACGGCACCTCCAAGGCGCTCGCGCCGGGCCTGCGCGCCGGCTATCTGATCCTGCCCGACGACGATCATCTCGATCGGGTGCAGCGACTGATCCTCGCAAGGGTCTATGCGCCCGCCGCGATGGGAGCGCTGATCGCCAACCAGTGGATTGAGGACGGCTCGGCGGACGAGATCGTCGCCGAGGTCCAGGCGGAGATGGCGGCACGCGGCAGGATGGCCATCGAGCGCCTGGGGCCGGCGATCAGCCCGCCGGGCGATCCGCGCTGCCCGCATCTCTGGCTGCCCATGCCGGAGCTGGAGGCCGAGCGCATGGTGGCGCGCGCGATGCGGGCCGGCGTCGAACTCACGCCGCCATCGGCGCCGCTGGTCGATCCTTCCTCGATCTCCGGCGTGCGCCTTTGCCTGGGCGTGGCGACGGACCAGGCGCAGCTGGCGGTAGCGCTGGATCGGGTGGCGCTGGCGCTGGACGGGGGCCGGTCCCCTGCCGCATCGGCGGTCATCTGATACATCCCAGCCGGCGGTGGATATTTGCCATGCGCGCACTAGAAGACAGACCATGACAGACTTCCCCCTCGCCCTGTTCGACAGCTGGTTCGCCGAGGCGCGCCAGGCGGAACCCAATGATCCTGAAGCGATGGCGGTTGCGACCGTCGGTGCCGATGGTCGACCGTCGGTCCGAATGGTCCTCCTGAAGGGACATGACGAACGCGGCTTCGTGTTCTATACCAACTATGAAAGCCGCAAGGCCGAGCAGCTGATGGAAAACAGCCGGGCCGCGCTGCTCTTTCACTGGAAGTCGCTGCGCCGCCAGGTTCGCATCGAGGGACCGGTCAGCAAGGTGAGCGCCGCGGAGGGCGACGCCTATTTCGCAACCCGCTCGCGCGATTCGCAGCTCGGCGCCTGGGCATCGGACCAGTCGCGCCCGCTCGATAGCCGCGCCACCTTCGAGGCGCGCTACCAAGCGATCACCGAACGCTTCCAAGGCGTCGATGTACCCCGCCCCCCGCACTGGTCGGGCTTTCGCGTCGCGCCGGAGCGGATCGAATTCTGGCAGGATCGCGCCCATCGGCTTCATGAACGCCGCCTGTTCACCCTGGACGGCGACGGCTGGACTGAGGGCCTGCTCTACCCATGACGCTCGCCCCCAACGTCCGCGCCGGGATGGCCTCGGTCTCCGTGGCGCTGTTCCTGATCGGCCTGAAGGGCTATGCCAGCTGGACCACCGGCTCGGCGGCGATGCTCGGGTCGCTCGCGGATACCGGACTGGACCTGATCGCCTCGCTGGTAACGCTCTACAGCGTCCGCCTCGCCGCGACCCCGGCGGACCGGCAGCACCGGTTCGGCCATGGCAAGGCCGAGGCGATCGCCGCCTTTTTCCAGGTCGTGCTGATCAGCCTGTCGGCCTTCTGGATCACCACCCATTCGATCCAGAAGCTGATCGCGGGAGTACGGCCGGCCGATGCCGAAGCTGGCATCCTGGTGTCGCTGATCGCACTGGCGCTGACCCTGCTGCTGGTCACCTACCAGCGGCGCGTCGTGGCGCAGACCGGATCGCTCGCGATCAGCACCGACAACATCCATTACCAGAGCGATCTCCTGCTCAACGCCGCGGTCATCGCGGCGCTGGCCGCTGAACAGTTCATGGACATCCAGGGTGCCGACGCAGTGGCCGGCATCGCTATTGCCGGATGGCTGCTCTACGGCGCCTACACCGCGTCGCGCCAGGCGATAGACCAGCTGATGGACCGGGAATGGCCCGAGGAGCGCCGCCGCGCCTTCGTCGAAGTCGCCAATCGCCACCCCGAACTGCAGGGTATCCATGACCTGAAGACCCGCACCGCAGGCCATCATGACTTCGTGCAGTTCCATGTCTGGGTCGATCCGCTGATGACCGTCGGCGATGCGCACCGGGTGATGGACGAAGTCGAGGACAAGCTGCGCGAGGCGTTCCCCGGCGTCGAAATATTGATCCATCCCGATCCTGCCGGACATGTCGACGGCAACGAGGAGATGCGGTCTTGAAAATCCCGTTCCAGCAGGTCGACGCCTTCGCCGACCGTCCCTTCACCGGCAACCCGGCCGCGGTGATGCCGCTCGAGGCGTGGCTCGACGACGCGACGCTCCAGGCCATCGCCGCCGAGAACAACCTCGCGGAGACAGCCTTCATCGTGACATGGCTCGGCGACGACGCCGATTTCGAGCTGCGCTGGTTCACGCCGGAGATCGAGGTGGCACTGTGCGGCCATGCGACGCTGGCCGCCGGCCATGCCCTCCTGTCGTCCCGGACATCGGTCGACAAGGTGCGCTTTGCGACCCGGAAGGCCGGCATCCTCGAAGTGGCGCGCGACGGCGACGGCTACAGCCTGGCCCTCCCGGCATGGGAAGTCGCGCCAAAGCCGCTACCCGATCATGCTGCGGTACTCGGCGGCACCCCGACGGAAAGCTATTGGCGCGACGGCGGCTATGCCGTCTTCCTATATGGCAGCGCGGCCGAAGTGCACGATCTTTCGCCTGATTTCAGGAAGATGCGCAGCTTTGGCGATATCCTGTTCATGGCGACGGCGCCCGGCGACGAGACCGACATCGTCAGCCGCGTCTTCGCTCCCGGAGCGGGTATCGACGAGGATCCTGTGACCGGTTCGGCGCATTGCATGCTGACCACCCTTTGGGCGAAGCGCCTCGGGAGGGAGAGGTTCAGCGCCTATCAGGCATCGGCGCGTGGCGGCTATCTGAGCTGCGCGCTGGAGGGTGACCGGGTGGTGCTGGGCGGCAAATGCGCGACGGTGATCGAGGGTGTGTTCAACCTGAGCTGATCGTCAGGCCGGCTCGAGCTCCGCTGCCACGGTTTCGCGGATCCACCCGCCACCGAGGATGCGGTCGCCCGCATAGAGCACGGCTGCCTGTCCGGGGGCGACCCCATATTCGGGCTGCTCGAACCGGACGACACCTCCCTCGAAGCGCGCCGGCACCGGCTTGGCGAGCGAGCGCACCTTTGCCGTCACCGGTCCGGCATGGCCCTCGCCGATCCAGTTGAGATCGTCGAGTGCCGCTGCCGACACTGCCAGGGCGCGGCGCGGGCCGACGACCAGGCGTTTGGTGGCGGGCTCCAGCCGCACGACATAGAGCGGCTCCGGGCTGCCGCCGATTTCGATGCCGCGACGCTGTCCGACCGTGAAGTGGATCAGCCCCTTGTGCCGCCCAAGCACCCTGCCCTCCAGATTCACGATCTCGCCCTCATCGGCAGATTCCGGCCGCAACCGCTTGACGATACTCGCATAATCCCCATCCGGCACGAAGCAGATGTCCTGACTGTCCGGCTTGGCGGCGACGCCAAGGCCGAGTTCCGCGGCGATCGCCCGGACACGCGGCTTCGGCATGCCGCCCAGCGGGAAACGCAGATAGTCGAGCTGCGCCTGGGTCGTGGCGAACAGGAAATAGCTCTGATCGCGCGCAGGATCCGCGGCACGGTGCAGTTCGGCCCGCCCCCCGGCTCCGATCACGCGGCGCACATAATGGCCCGTCGCCAGGCAGTCCGCACCGAGATCGCGAGCGATGCCGAACAGGTCAGTGAACTTGACCCCCTGATTACACCGCACACAGGGGATCGGTGTGCGCCCGGCGGCATATTCATCGGCGAAATCGGCAATTACCGAATCCCGGAAACGACTCTCATAATCAAACACATAATGGGCGATGCCCAGCCTGTCGGCGACGGCCCGGGCATCACGGATATCCTGCCCGGCACAACAGCTGCCGCTCCGGCCCACGGCGGCGCCGTGATCATAGAGCTGGAGCGTCACGCCGATGGTCTCGGCACCGCTTGCGGCGGCAAGCGCGGCTACCACCGAACTGTCGACACCGCCCGACATGGCGACGACGATGCGCGCGCCCTTCAGCGAGGTGCCGTCGCGACTTTCGATCTGGAACTCAGGATTCATCGGGCGCCCATAGCAGCTGCCGGCTAAGCTCGCAAAATCGATTGGAAAATGACTAAAGATTCCTCCCGGTCCGTCGTTTCTTGTGCTGAGACGGAAAACGGGACTCGCCAGCATGAAGTTCAGGATCGACGAATTCCGCATCAGCGACGCCAGGCCGGCGGAAGCACCGCTGGATTTCACTCTGTTGTGCGAACAACTCGCCGCCCTCCAGGCGGAGACGCCCACCGCACGGCTTGCACGTCACAACGGCGCTCCCACCGAACATCATGATCATGCCCACCGGGCGGCCGCGATCCTGCTGGCCGCGCCGCGCACCGATGCCGTTGGCGGGCTCGGCGTGCAGGGCAGCTTCCATGCCGGCGCCGCCGCGCGCGTCGGTGGCGGGGCGCGTTAACGAAGATGTTCCCGCCATTTACCGTCTCACGCAAAGATTCCTTGATTGCGGACCGCCAAGACCGTGTCGGGGAATGAGTCTGGGTCGCATGACCATGTTTGGGGTAACGTATGCTTGAAAATCAGAAATTTCGTCCGCATCAGGTTATCGGCCCGCTGGGTGAACCGCTCACGCTGGACTCGCTGCCGCCGGCCGGAACGACCCGCTGGGTCGTGCGCCGCAAGGCCGAAGTCGTGGCGGCCGTCAATGGCGGCCTGCTGAGCGCGGACGAAGTTTGCGATCGTTATAATCTGAGCGTCGAGGAGTTCGCCAGTTGGCAACGCGCGGTCGACCGCTCAGGAATGCCGGGGCTGCGCGTTACCCGCATCCAGCATTATAAATCGCTGTACGAGCGCCAGCAGAAATATTGATCGGGCTTTCCGGTCGAGACAGGACCCGCTGCCCGCAAGGGCGGCGGGTTTTCTGTTTCAGGCCGACAACAACCCGTCCGGATGGGCGCAAAAGGAACAAGAGGCGGGGTTCGAACGTAGTGCGTAACGATGGCTTTCGACATGATCGAGAGCCTATGACAACGGCAGGAGGACTCGATGAACCTTATTATCTTCCTTATCGTGGGCGGCATCATCGGCTGGCTGGCCAGCATTCTCATGCGCACCGATGCGCAGCAGGGCATCATCCTGAACGTGATCGTCGGCATCATCGGTTCGTTCATCGGCGGCGTGCTGTTCGGCCCAACCCTTGGCGCGGGCGGAATCTATGGCTGGCTGAGCGCCTTCCTGGGCGCGGTGATCCTGCTGGCAATCGTCAATCTCGTCCGCCGCGGCGCGATGCGCTAAGCTTCCGCAAATCTCTGACGCAAAGCCGCCGGGGCTATCTCCGGCGGCTTTTTCATGCCCGATGATTTCGCCGTGGCGCGGCTGGCGGTTGCAAGCCTCTCGACAGAGCCCGGCCGTAACGCCAATCATGGCATCAATCGTTCGGGGCATCATCACCTATGACCAGTCGCGCCAAGCTCATCGCCTACGGCTTGCCGAGGCAGCCGCTCGAAATTCGCCCGGCTCCCTATGAGCGCGACTGGATGGACGCGACCGACCAGCGTTATGCCTATCGCTGCCTGCCGCTGACGATCGCCAATGCCCATGGCTGGGAGATTCTCTGCCCCGCCGGATTTTCCGCCTGGTGGGACGGCAGCCGGACCTCCGACGCGATCCGCATCACCCCCGACGACGAAAACCACAAGCCGGCGATCAGCCATTTCGGCTATGGCGTCCTCACCTTCCACATTCCGGCCGTGTTTCGCACCGATGCCGGATATGACCTGATGGTGCAGGGCCCAATCAACCGGCCCAAGGACGCCATCGCGCCGCTGTCGGGCATGGTCGAAACCGACTGGACCCCCTTCACCTTCACGATGAACTGGCAGTTCACCCGGCCCAACACCGTGATCCGCTTCGAGCAGGGCGAAGCCTTCTGCCATGTCTTCCCGGCCCGGCGCGGCGAACTGGAGAAGATCATGCCCGAGGTGCGGCCGATCGCCGACGAGCCGGAGTTGAAGGCGGCGTTCGACGCCTGGACCGCGAGCCGCGCCAATTTCCTCGACGGGCTCAGGAAGCCCGATTCCGAGGCTTCGGCCGCGAAGTGGCAGAAACATTATTATCGCGGCCAGAACCTCGATGGCACCGGTATCGCCGCCGACGATCACCGCACCAAGATCCGCCTCCAGCCCTTCCGAAAGAGCGAGGAAAGCGACGGGGGGTGAGGCGCGGTTCATCCGTCCACAGATGAACCGCGCGATAGAGTGCTAATTCAGTTCGAACGTCACCGAGACGCTGATCGCGACCTTCTGCTCGCCCGCCTCGATGGAGGAATCCGCCGACTCCTTGGCGCGCGCCATCATCATTTGCATCGGACGGGGTATGGCGTCGTAGCTGCCCTCGCTGATCGCGACGATCCGCGTGACCCGCAACCCCGCCGCTCGGGCATAGAGCGCCGCCCGCGCCCGCGCCGCGGCGATTGCCTTTTCGCGGGCCTGATCGAGCAACGGCTCCGGCCTGTCGATCGAGAGCGCCGGGCCGTCGATCTGGTTGGCGCCGGCCGCGACCAGCGAGTCGAGAATCGGCCCTGCGGCCTTGATATCGCGGAAGCGCACGCTCACGCGGCTCGACGCCTGATAACCCGTGATCACCGGCGGCTGATTGTCGGCATAGCGATATTGCGGATTGAGGCTGATCGCGGTGGTCTGGATGTCCCGATCGGCAACGCCGGCCTTGCGGATAGCGGCCACCGTAGCAGCTGTGCGGCGCGCATTATCGCTCATCGCCGTCGCCGCGGTAGCCGCCTGGGTGACGACTCCTGCGCCGATCGTGGCGATGTCGGGCACCGCGCTCACCTCGCCGCTTGCGATCACGTCCAGCCGGGTGCCGGCCATCGGCGGACGCATGGTCGCTTCAGCCGGCTCCTGCGCCGCCGCCGGGCCCATCAGCGCCAGCGCCAGCGGCACCACGAGGGCAATGTTGCGGGTGTTATCTCCCATTTCGGTTTAGCTCCTGCTTTGCCGCCCACTTCGCGACGTGCTAGGGATATATCGATCATCGCTGCACATGGGCTGAACGCCTTACGGGTGCGAAATGATCCAAGCTCTGGCTCGATGAGGGTGATATGGCGCCGTGCCCTTGAGCGAGGTGACATATTGATATAATACAGTCCGATCGTCATCAGGGCTCGATGGGCCGGCAGTGGAAAGCGTATGGGGATGAACGTCGAATCCGGCATCCAGTCTGACTATAAAGTATATGATTATGATGGCGGCCGGGCTCGACGGCGGCGCCTGATCATCATCGCTGCGGTGATCGCCGTGCTGCTGCTGGCGGTCTTCATCGGTATCGCCATGTTCGGCAAGAAGGACGCAGCGCCACCTCCACCACCGCCGGGCGTAACCGTCATCGTTCCCGGTCGCACCGATATCGCCGCCGCCATCAACGCGACCGGTACGCTGTTCGCGAAGCGCGAGATGCCGGTGGGCGTCGCTGGAGAAGGCGGCATGGTCCAACGCGTGCTGGTCGAGCCGGGCGACTGGGTCGCCGCAGGCCAGACGCTTGCCGTTATCGAGCGCTCGGTCCAGGCGCAGGAAGCCAATTCGCTCGCCGCCTCGGTGCGCGTGGCGCAGGCCGATGCCGCTCTGGCGCAGGCCGAGCTCGATCGCGCCAAGGCGCTGGTCGCGCGCGGCTTCATCTCCAAGGCCGATATCGACCGCAAGACGGCGAGCCGCGACGCCGCGGTCGCCCGGGTCGCGGTGGCCCGCGCCCAATATGGCCAGACGCGGGCCCAGATCGGCCGTCTCGACATCCGTTCGCCCGCCGCCGGCCTGGTGCTCACCCGCGCCGTCGAGCCGGGCCAGGTTGTCAGCCCGTCCAGCGGCGCGCTGTTCCGCGTCGCGAAGGGCGGCGAACTCGAAATCCGGGCGCAGCTGGCCGAGCAGGATCTCGCCAGGCTCAAGGTGGGCGACACCGCGCAGGTAACGCCCATCGGCGGCACGCGCGCCTTTCCCGGCACGGTGTGGCAGATCTCTCCCGTGATCGATCCCCAGACCCGCCAGGGTGTCGCGCGCGTGCAGATGCGCTACGATTCGGCCCTTCGCCCTGGCGGATTCGCCTCGGCCTCGATCCTGAGCGGCACGGTCTCTGCACCGCGCCTGCCGGAGTCCGCAGTGCTTAGCGACGAAAAGGGAGCGTTCGTCTATGTCGTCGGCCCCGACAACAAGGCAGCCCGGCGCGACGTGAAGACCGGTGATGTTACCGATGCGGGCGTGGTGATCCTTTCGGGCCTGCAGGGCAACGAGAAGGTCGTCTTGTCGGCCGGCGCCTTCCTGAATCCGGGCGACAAGGTGACGCCGCATCTTTCGTCGCCGGCTGCCGCCGGCCGCTGACAGATCGGACCCGAGACATGAACAACATCTCAGCCTGGGCGATCCGGAACCCGATCCCGCCGATCGTGCTGTTCATCGCGCTGACGCTCGCGGGGCTGATCAGCTTCGCGCGCATGGACATCAACCAGATGCCCGACATCAGCTTCCCCGCGGTGCATGTCGAGATCACGCAACCCGGCGCCGCGCCGACCGAAATGGAGACGCAGATCACGCGGAAGGTCGAGGCGGCCGTCGCCTCTATCGGCAACGTCAAGTCGATTACCTCCTATGTGACCGAGGGCACGTCGGGCACCAACATCGAATTCCAGCTCGGCACGCCGGTCGATCGCGCGGTCAATGATGTCCGCGATGCCGTCGCCAAGATCCGGTCCGACCTGCCCGAGGGGATTCTGGAACCGCAGGTCTCCCGCATCGAAATCGAGGGCGGTCCGATCGCTTATTATTCGGTCGAGGGCATCGACATGACCCTCGAGCAGCTCAGCTGGTTCGTCGACAACACCGCGATCAAGCGGCTGCAGGCGATCGACGGCATGGCGGCGGTGTTCCGTGGCGGCGGCGTTTCGCGCGAGATCCGGGTGATCCTCGACCCGGCCCGCATGCAGGCGCATGGCGTTACGGCAAGCCAGGTCAACAATGTGTTGCGCGCCACCAATCTGAATGCTGCCGGAGGACGGGCCGAACTGGCCGGCGCCGAACAATCGGTTCGCGTGCTCGGAAATGCCGCCTCCGCATACACACTCGGCGAAACGCAGATCTCGATGGGCGACGGCCGTACCATCCGGCTGTCCGACATCGCCACCGTGCGCGATTCCTATGGCGAGCAGCGGTCGCTGGCCAAGATGAATGACCGTCAGGTGCTGTCGATCGGCATCCAGAAGGCCAAGGGCGCGTCGGACGTTGAGGTTTATGACAAGGCACAGAAAATCCTGAAGGACCTTCGCGCCGAAAACCCGAACATCCAGTTCAAGGAACTGTACACCAGCGTCGTCTATACCAAGGAGCAATATACGTCCGCGCTTCATGCCATGGTCGAGGGGTCGGTGCTGGCCGTAGTGGTGGTGTTCTTCTTCCTCCGCGACTGGCGCGCGACGCTGATCTCGGCGCTGGCGATCCCGTTGTCGGCGATCCCCGCCTTCTGGTTCATGAGCATGATGGGCTTCACGCTCAACACGATCAGTCTGCTCGCGCTCAGTCTCGTCGCCGGCATTCTGGTCGACGATGCCATCGTGGAAATCGAGAATATCGTCCGCCACATGCGGATGGGCAAGACCGCCTACCAGGCCTCCATGGACGCTGCCGACGAGATCGGCCTTGCCGTGGTGGCAACCACGATGGCGATCGTCGCGGTGTTCGTGCCGGTGTCGTTCATGCCCGGCGTCCCCGGCCAGTTCTTCAAGCAGTTCGGGCTTACCGTCGCGGTCGCCGTGCTGATGAGCCTGCTCGTCGCGCGCCTTATCACGCCGATGATCGCGGCCTTTTTCCTGAAGGCCGAGGGCGTCAAGGAACATGGCGGCGGCAAGACCATGGAGAAATATCTCGACCTTCTGAAATGGTCGCTCGTCAATCGCTGGAAAACCATCGGGCTCGGCGCCGTCGCATTCGTCGCTACGATCGGGCTGATGGCAACGATGCCATCCGAGTTCCAGCCACCGCTGGACGTCGACTATAGCCAGGTCAAAATCGAGCTGACGCCAGGCGCGCGCATCGTTGAGGACACTCAGAAGATTGCCGACGAGGCGGTGGCGATCCTGCACAAGCAGCCGGAGGTCGAGAATGCCTTTGCATCCATCGGCGACGATGGCGACACGCGTTTCGCGAACATCTACATCACGCTGAAGCCAGCGAAGGACCGCGACCGGACCAGTATCCAGTTCGAACGCGACACCGCGCCGCTGCTGTCCCGAATCCCCGATGCGCGCGTCAATTTCCAGTCGCAGACCGGCGGCTTCGGTCGCGACATGACGATCATGCTCGCGGGTGACGATCCGGTGAAGCTGCAGTTCGCAGCGCAATCCTTGATCGATCAGATGCGCGGCATATCGCTGGTCCGCGATCCGCGGATCGACGGCGATATCCAGCGTCCCGAACTCATCATCAAGCCGAGGCTCGATCTCGCCGCCGATCTTGGCGTGACCACGGCCGCGCTCAGCCAGGCGATACGGATCGCGACGCTGGGCGACATCGAGCAGAATATGGCGAAATTCTCGCTCAGCGATCGTCAGATTCCGATCCGCGTGTCGCTCAGCGAGGACTCGCGCCGCGACCTTTCGACGATCCAGAACATGCCGGTGCAAACCACCGCCGGCGGCACCGTGCCGTTGCGCGTCGTCGCGGACATCCATTTCGGTACCGGGCCATCGAAGATCCGGCGGTACAACCAGGTCCGGCGGCTCGTGATCGGCGCCGATCTGGCCCCCGGCGCGGTCAGCAGCGACGCCTATAAGGCAGTCTATGCCACGCCAATAATGAAGAAGCTGCCCGTCGGGGTCCGCCAGGTGAAGGTCGGAGATCAGGAGTTCCAGGAAGATCTGATCTCGGGCTTCATCATCGCCGTCCTGTCGGGGGTCATGCTGGTCTTCGCGGTGCTCGTGCTGTTGTACAAACGGGTGCTGCCGCCCTTCGTCAACATGGGCTCGCTGCTGCTCGCGCCGCTCGGCGGCATCGTCGCGCTGAAGCTGTGCGGCATGTCGATCTCGATGCCGGTCTATATCGGCCTGCTGATGCTGTTCGGGATCGTCGCCAAGAATTCGATCCTGCTGGTCGACTTCGCGATCGAGGAAATGCGCCATGGCGCCAACCGCACCGACGCGATCCTGGAAGCTGCCCACAAGCGCGCCCAGCCGATCGTGATGACCACGGTAGCGATGATCGCCGGCATGTTGCCGATCGCGCTCGGGCTGGCCGGCGACAGCAGTTGGCGGGCGCCGATGGCGGTCTGCGTGATCGGCGGCCTTGCGCTGTCGACGCTGCTGACCCTGGTGATCGTCCCTGCCGGCTTCACCCTCGCCGACGATCTCGAAAAGTGGATCGGCCCCAAGCTTGGCCGCGCGCTGGTCAACAACGAGCCGCACCGGATCGAACCGGGCATGCCGCAGCCCGCGGAGTAGCGCGGCTTCTGCCGACTTGACGGATATAGGCATCACGCGGCACGCATCGAGACGCTCCACAGGCGAGGCAGGCAGCTATCGTTTCGGTTGAACATTTACGCGCGACAGCCATTTGGTCCGCATGACCATATTGCAAGCCACCGGACTCGACCGCTTCAATCCCGCACAAGGCGGGGTGCGCGGCATGCGGATCGTGGCTTCCGGGCTGCTGGTCATCATGGCCGCGCTCTATCTGTTCGCCCGAGCGCAGGAAGCACCCGGAGCATCGACGGGCTGGGGCTATCTGCGCGCTTTCGCCGAAGCCGCGATGGTGGGCGGCCTGGCCGACTGGTTTGCGGTCACCGCGCTGTTCCGTCACCCGCTCGGAGTGCCGATCCCGCACACCGCGATCATCCCACGTAACAAGGATCGCATCGGCAACAGCCTCGCGGCTTTCCTGCGCGTCAATTTCCTGACGGCGTCGGTCGTCGCCCGGCGGATGGGACGGGTCGATGTGGCCGGCGCGATCGGCCGTCTGCTGGCGGCACCGCCAGCGGGCGGACGGACGCGCGCCGGCGTTGGCCGCGCGCTGGCGACGATCCTGGAGTCGCTCGGCGACGACCACTTCGGGGCCATGGTGAAGAACGCACTCGCCAGCCGATTGCGCGGGTTCGACATCGCCCCCCTGCTCGGCCGCACCCTGGACGCCGCGATCGTCGAGAACCGGCATGCCGAGATGCTCGACGGCGTCATCGGCTGGGCGGGCCGGATCCTGCTGCACAATGAAGCGATGATCCACGAAATGGTGCAGGCGCGCGCCGGCAAGATCATGAAGTGGACCGGATTGGACGAGAAGCTGTCCACCGCGATCATCGAGGGGCTGCACAAGCTGCTCGACGAGATGTCGACCGATCCCGAACATCCGGTCAGGCTGAAGGCGCAGGAGGGACTGGAACAACTGGCGGACAAGCTGCAGCACGATCCCGAATCCCGCGCCACGGTGGCGAGGCTCAAAGCCGACATGCTCGAAAGTCCGGCAGTGACCGCCTGGCTGGACACGCTGTGGCAGGGCGCGCGGCTGCGCCTGATCGAAACCGCGCGGGATCCCAATGCCGCGCTCGGCGGCCATGTCGGCGATGCGCTCCGCACGCTTGGCGCCACGCTGCAGAACGATGCCGGTCTCAAACGGACGATCAACCGTTTCACCCGCCGCATGACGGTCGGCCTCGTTGCCGATTATGGCGACAATATCGTCAAGTTGGTGTCGGAGACGATCCATGGCTGGGACGCCGGGACCGTGACCCACCAGCTGGAAAACGCCGTGGGCCGCGACCTGCAATATATTCGGGTCAACGGCACATTGGTCGGGGGGCTGATCGGCATAGGCCTGCACGTGCTGGCCGGGATCATCTAACCCGAATCGAGCGCGAATACGCAAAGCAACGGGTGCAACAGCAATGCCGGCGACGCCGAGCCTTGGCCTGTCAGGGCAGACAGGCCGGCCAGGTGGAGGGGAGCAAACCCCAGTCCCGGCCCCCGATCCTCTGCAGCGCCGGCATTACGGCCGCGACCTTAACTATGATCGTCCGCAATACCTTGTGAACGATTGCAAATTCGCGCTTTGTTGCATCCATAACGGTGCATATCGGCCGAGCTTCCACGCAGCGAGGCGAGACAATTATGCGCGGTGCGCGGCGCCGGCTCTTGGCATAGACCGTTACGGCGGGCATGCTTACCGGCATGGACCACCCCACCAGGCCCCTGGCTGCGCCGGATGACAGCATGCGCATCGCCGTCCTCGACGACGAACCGTCGGCACGGGCGTTCGTCATCCAGGCGCTGATCGACGCCGGCCATCATTGCTACGAATTCCAGAACGCCCGGACGCTGACTTCCAAGCTGCGGCAGGACACGTTCGATCTCGTCGTCCTGGACTGGAACATGCCGGACAAGAGCGGCGTCGAGATCATCCGCTGGATGCACGAGAACATGGACAAGCCCGTCCCCTCATTGCTGCTGACCAACCGCAACAGCGACGAGGACATCGTCACCGGGCTGCAGGCCGGTGCGGACGACTATGTGATCAAGCCGGTGCAGCCGCCGGTGCTGCTGGCGCGGATCGCCGCGATCCACCGCCGTACAGGTCCGCGCGAGGCGCCTGGCGCGAATGAGAGCTATGGGCCCTATACACTGCTCCCCGGACGCCAGACCGTGACGGTCGAGGATGAATCGATCACCCTGACGGCGAAGGAGTTCGAACTGGCGGCCACGCTGTTCCGGAATGTTCACCGACCGCTGTCGCGCTCCTATCTGCTGGAGATGGTCTGGGGCCGCAATCCGGACCTGCCGACGCGCACGCTGGACGCCCATATCTCGCGCATTCGCGCCAAGCTTGGCCTGCGCCCGGAACGCGGCTTTCGCCTGGTACCGGTCTATAGCTATGGTTACAGGCTCGAAGCGCTCGAAGCGGAGGCTAGCGGAAACTGATACGGATAGGGGGGCATCGTCATCTGCTGGTTCTCATGGGCGCGCTGCTGGCGCTGCTCGTGAGCGCGCCGCTGTACGCTGTGCCGGTCGACCCGCCCTATCGCTACACCGTGCGCAACGGCGACACCCTCTATACGCTGGCCGCGCGATATCTCTCCAAGACCGGCGACTTCCAGACCGTCCAGCGGCTGAACAAGATCGCCGACCCCTATCACCTGCCCCCTGGCATGGTGCTGCTGATCCCCGATGCGCTGCTCAGGACCGAGCCGGTGATCGGTGAAATCGCATCATTCCGCGGCGTGGTGACGGTCGATAACAGGCCGGTCGCGGTCGGCACCAGCGTGCGCCAGGGCATGCGGGTGGAGACGGGCGCCAACGCCTTCGTCACGGTCAGGCTGCCGGATGGAAGCTCGATCTCCCTGCCCTCGCAGAGCCGGATACGGATCGACAAGCTGCGCCGCGTGCTGCTGTCGGGCGGCCTCGACCGCAACTTCGTCCTGGAAGCGGGGCGCTCGCGATCGACCGTCACCCCGATCCTGGACCCCGCGAGCAACTTCCGGGTGACGACGCCGCTGTCGGTGTCCGCCGTCCGCGGTACCGATTTCCGCGTGGCGTTCGACGCTGCTGAAGGCCGCGCACTGACCGAGGTGGTCGGCGGCACCGTGGGCGTGGCGCCCGATGCGGACAAGGACCAGACCGAAGTCCCCAAGGCGTTCGGCGTGATCGGCACCGCGGCCGGCATCGAGGGGCCGATCGCGCTGCTGCCTCCGCCAGTGCTGCTGCAGATGGAAAGGACGGCTACGGGGATGGTCGTCACGATCAAGCCCATCGAGGGCGCAGCGCGCTATCGCGTCCAGCTTGCCACCGATACGGCGTTCAAGGACGTTTTCGACGAGGCGGTCACAGAGCAGCCCAGCGCCAGCTTCACCCTCAGCACGGGCGTCTCCTTCTACGTCCGTCTGACGGCGATAGCGCCCTCCGGCCTGGAGGGCCTACCCGCCACCTTTGCGCTGGGCCAGCGGATTGCCGCTGCGTCCGGGGAACATCCGTCGAGCATGACCGGCAATGACCGAACCGAACCAGCGTCCGGTCCCGGCAAGACTCTACGCTGAATGGCTGGCGGTCGCGCTGGCCGCCTCCCTGCTGGTCGCCGGGCTGGTGCTCGGGCGGCTCACGGAGCGGCTCGACCATATCGTCTATGATCATGCGCTGAGCGTCACTGAGCGCGCTCCACCGGATGACATCGTCGTCGTCGCGATCGACAATCGCAGCCTGCAGGCGATCGGCCGCTGGCCCTGGCGACGCCGGATCCATGCCCGGCTGCTCGACCGGCTGGCGGAGGCCCACCCGCGCACGATCGGCTATGACGTGCTGTTCGTCGAGCCTACCGCCGACGACCCTGTCCTCGCCGCAGCGGTACGCCGCAATCCCACATATCTGCCGCTGGTGATCGACGTGCCGGGGAAGGACGGCACCGCCTATGATGTGGCACTCCCCGCCGGTGAGCTCGCAGCCGCAGCGACAGGGATCGCACAGGTCAACCTCCGCTTTGACGGCGACCGGGTGATCCGCAAAGCCTATCTCGAGGAGGGCGGCAACGGTCGCAGCTGGCTGCAGCTCGCAGCGATGATGGCCGGGTTGGCGTCGGCTCCCGCTGCCGAGCGCGGCAAGCCCGGGCTATGGCAGACACGGCCCGTGCTGATCCCCTATGGCGGCGCGGCGGGCCATATCCGCACGCTCTCGTTCGTCGACCTGCTCGAGGGCCGCGTCCCCGCCGAGCTGCTCACCGGCCGGCACATACTGGTCGGCGCGACCGCCGACGGAATGGGCGACAGCTATCCCACGCCGACGTCGGGGACGACCAGCCAGATGGCCGGTGTGGAAATCCAGGCGCAGCTGCTCGACGCGCTGCTGCGCGGGGAAACGATCACGCCGGCCGCCGATGGCTGGACGCTGGCGGCGGCGCTGGCAGCGCTGTGGGCGCTGCTGCTGGGATTCCTGCTACTCAGTCCGCGCGGCACCGCCAATCTCGCGCTTGCGGTCAGCTGCGCGACGGTCGCGCTGACCTTCGGCCTGTTCCGGATCACCCATATCTGGTTGCCGCCCTCGGCCACGCTGATCGGGCTGTTGTTCGTCTACCCGCTATGGGGCTGGCGACGCCTGCAGGCCGTCAGCAGCTACATGACCGGCGAATTGCGCCAGCTTCAGGGCGAGGACGATGGTCTTCCCCGCAAGCGGGGCACGGGCAGCCGCCGCGAAATCACGCTCCAGGCAAGCCTGCTCGGCCAGGCGATCGATCGGCTGCGCGACTTGCGGCGCTTCCTGTCGGACGCCATCGGGCGATTGCCCGACGCCCTGTTCGTGACCGACCTCGATGGCAGGCTCGCGCTCACCAACGCGGAAGGGCGTCGGCTGGCGGCACGGCTGGGCATCCCGCTCGATCGCGGCGCCGACCTGCGGGCATTGCTGGCGCGGCTCCACGCCACAGATGGCGGCCCGCTCTCCCCCTTCGCCGCCGGCGCCCCGATCGAAGGCAGCGCCGAGGCGGCGGCCGAAGATGGCGGGTGCTTCGCCACGCGCTATGTCGCCCAACGCGACGCCGCGGACATACAAGTAGGGTGGATCGTGCGTATCGTCGACATCAGCCCGCTCAAGCAGGCCGAGCGCCACCGTGACGAGGCACTGCAGCTGCTCAGCCACGACATGCGCGCGCCGCAATCTGCGATCCTGACGCTGCTGCGGGGAGCCGACGCCCGCGTCCCGGAACCGATAGCGGCGCGGATCGAAAGCCTCGCCAATCGCACGCTCGACCTGGCCGAGGACTTCGTCCAGCTCGCGCGCGCCGAAGCCAAGCCGCTGGAAAATGAGCCGGTTGATCTCAACGACGTCGCGATCGATGCGGCCGACACGTTATGGCCAGAAGCCAAGGCTCGGGGGATCAATGTTGCGATGGAAGGCATCGACGAACCGCACCTCATCGATGGTGACCGCCAACTGCTGACCCGCGCGGTGATCAACCTGATCGGCAATGCAATCAAATATAGCGACGAGGGCACTGTACGCTGCACCCTGG
Organism: Rhizorhabdus sp. P4_G6; assembly: GCF_056401045.1. Lineage (NCBI taxonomy): Bacteria > Pseudomonadati > Pseudomonadota > Alphaproteobacteria > Sphingomonadales > Rhizorhabdaceae > Rhizorhabdus > Rhizorhabdus sp. P4_G6. The sequence continues at coordinate 41,406 of NZ_JBFUKC010000019.1, forward strand.
CCAGCAGCGGCAGCCATGTTCGCCTGACGATCGCCGACGAGGGAGCCGGCATGACCGAGGAGCAGCTCGGCAAGCTGTTCGCCCGCTTCCAGCAGGGCCCGCGGGAGGGCGTCGGCCTCGGCCTCGCGCTCGTCCGCACGGTGGTGGCGCGGCACGGCGGAACGATCAGCTGCGACAGCACGCCCGGGAAGGGCACCAGCTTCGCCATCGAGCTTCCGCAGAGCGAGGCAATAGAAGGCCGCAGTTGATGGCGGTTTGAGCGAATCGTCACCCCCTCTCATCCAGGGTAGCGACGAGCCTAGCGAAGCTTATCCTTGCATATTGATGCTGGGATCGCCGCTTCGATGAAGCGGAGATCAGCGCTTCACCATGCTGCGCAGCAAATCGAGCGTGACGTGCAGGGGTTGGTCGAGCAACGCGTCTCGGCCCCCGCCAAAGGCCTGGGGCGTCGGCGCCGCCGCAGGCTGCAGCTGAGGCTGCTGAAGCACGGGCTGCAGCGTATGTACCGGTTCGGGAGGCGGCGCTATCGGCGGCGGCGCGGCATAACCGGCGGGCAGGTCGGCGCGCGGCGCAGTAACCGGCGCCTGCAAGGTTGGAGCAACCGGGGAACGGCGATTCTGAAGACCACGCTCGAGCCTTGCCAGCAGATCCTCCAGCCTCGCCCGATCGAAGCCGGGCTCCGAGGATGTGCGAACGGCCGGCAGCTGCGCGGAGGTTGGCGGCGCCGGCATGGCCTGCGGAGATAGCGGCTCGTGGACCTGCGGCTGCGGAGCAATCGACTGCACCGGCTGGGTAAGACGCGCTTCGGGTGCAGCGGAAGACCGCGAAGAAGGCTGCAACGGCGCGGGCACTGGCGCTGGCCATTCTAGCGGTGGCATCGGCTGCGCGGCAGCAATGGGCGCCGGCGGAGCGGTCTCCACCTGCCCGGCGAGCGGTTCGGGCAGGATCGACGCCGCCGGAGCTGCGGACTGCTCGGCCGGCTGCTGGGGCTCGGGCCGGGGCCCTGGGGCCGGAAGCCAATTCGGCATCCCGGCAATCGGCTGGGGCGCAAGGTCAGCCCCGGGCAGTGACGGTGAGGCGACCTCCTGCCGAGATGCTTCCGCGCTGGGCAGGTCGAGTTGCGGCCAGGAGGCCGGAAGCCGGCCATCGGCGTCCCGGCTCTCCGGCGCGCCCCACAACCCGGCGCCGCCCTGCGCCGGCGGCACACTGGGCGTCGGCTTGCCTGCAGGCGCGGTCGGGAACAATGGCGGCGGCACGATCGACTGCAGCGGCGGCGGTTGCAGTGACGGCGTGTGAAACGGCGGCGGCGCAGCGACAGCTGAGCCCTGGGCGCCAGGGATTATCTGGTCGATCGGCGGGATCTGCTGATCGATGCCGGGATTCGACGCCGGGCTTTCGCCGAACACCATACCAGCCCGGGGCGGATCGCCGATGTCCGTCCGTGCCGACAGCGGACGTCGCGCATCTCCGAAAGCCGGCGGATTCCAATCCCCTGCAGGCAGCAGGGCCGGGGTGACCAGATCGAACGGATCGGTCGGACGGAAGGCATCACCGTCCTCGTCCTCATAATCGTCCTCGCGCTCCCGTATCAGCGTCCGCATCCCCGCGCGGCCGAACAGCAGCCAGTCGACCAGCACCCAGCCGATGCCCGTCGTGAGAATCCCGGCCAGCACCGCGAGCAACATCCGGTCATTGGGTGATATCGGCGGCTCGGCCTGGACCATGAGCCTGGACAGCCGGGTCGTCGTCGTCACCGCTTCGAGCATGTGGATCGGCACGGCGAACACGAAAAAGGCCGCGGCTATTCCCAACAGCAGCGCCAACAGCGCACCCATGACGAGGCTGGACCGTCGACGCGTCTGCTTCTGAACCATCGGAACGCCCATATCTGAAGTCTTATCGCTTACTATTACGGCGAAATTGGGATTCACTTGCCGTCGAAAACAAATGCCAAATATATTTCAGCCCGCAGTCCTGGCGGTCAAGCGTTGGTAAACCGGCCGATAGCGCGCGACATTCACGCTCCAGTTGCGCTCGCGCTCGACGAAAGCGCGGGCGATATCACGCCGCTTGTCCCAGCCGCTCCTGTCATCGAGCAGCCCCGCAAGCGCCTCGGCGATCGCCTCCGGATCATCGGGCCGGAACAATGTGCCGGTCACCCCATCCTCGATCAGTTCGCGATGACCGCCGACATCCGATGCCGCCACCAGCCGGCGCTGCGCCATCGCCTCCAGCGGCTTGAGCGGCGTGACCAGGTCGGTGAGCCGCATCGACTTGCGCGGATAGGCCAATATGTCGGTGAGGCTGTAATAGCGCTCCACCTCCTGGTGCGGCACGCGCCCGACGAAGCGGATCCGGTCCGCGGCCGGGGACGCCACAGCCTGGGCGCGCAACGCCGCCTCCATCGGCCCGCCCCCGACAAGCAGCAGCACCGCCTGCGGCCGCCGCGCGACCAGCATCGGCATCGCCGCGATCAGGTCGTCGAGCCCCTCATAGTCATAGAAGGAGCCGATGAAGCCGATCACGTCGGCGCCGTCGAGCCCAAGCTGCGCAGCAAGCGCCGCATCCCGCGGTGGAGGATCGCCGAACAGGTCGAGATCGACGCCATTGGGCGATACCATGATCTTGTCGCCCGCGATGCCGCGCCGCACCAGATCCGACCGCAAGCCTTCGCAGATCACCGACACCGCATCCGCACGCCGAACGACATATGTCTCCAGCATGCGGGTGAGGCGATACATCGCCGAACCTTCGCAGCCTGTACCGTTGCCCACTGCGGCATCTTCCCAGAAGGCCCGTATCTCATACAGGAACGGAATTTTCAGCCGGCGCGCGGCGCGCAGGCCAGCCAGGCCGATCATCGCAGGCGAATGGGCGTGGATGATGTCGGGCCGCCATTCGGAAGCCACTTCGACCGCCCGCCTGGTCAGCGCGCCGATTTCGCGCAACTCGCCGATCGGCGGCCGTCCAGCCCGGGCCGGCGGCGTCCGCCGGAAGCTGAGCCCCTCCTCTTCGGCAGGGTCGGGCTGCGGGGCATTGTAGCGCGGGCCGGTCACGCCGAGCACGTCCCAGCCCATCGCGATCTGCGCCTTGAGGATCGCCCGTGTGCGAAAAGTATAGCCGCTGTGTATGGGCAGGCTATGATCTAGGATATGGAGAAGCTTCATCTGTAACGAAACGCGCATGAAGAGGCTTTCATTGTCAACCGGAATCGGGTCGGGACACCGTTCATGATCGACACATTGTCGCTATTGCTGGCCCATTTCCTGCTCGGCTTCGTCGCTCTAAAGATGCTCGTCCATCCTCATCTCAACGAGGAGCCGAACGAGACGGGCCGGCATTTCAAGACGGTGCTCCCCAAAAAGCAGACGCCAAGACGCGCCGGGGTGGAAACCGGCGAAATCAGGCCTGGCTCGAACCGTGCGTGACCTTTTCCTGATCGGCTTCCTGGTCGGGATCATGCTCCTGGGATTTCGCCGGCCCTTCCTGTTTCTGTGCACCTATATCTATGTCGATATCGTGTCGCCGCAGCGGCTGTCCTACTATCTGCTGAGTTCGGTTCCGATATCGCTGATGGTCTTCGTGGCGTCGTTCGCCGGCTGGGCGATGAACGACGACAAGAGCCTGAGCAAGCCGACCCCACGCCAGATATTGCTGATCATCCTGCTGCTGCTGTGCGCCTACACGACGGCGACCGCGGACTATCCCGATGCCGCGGCGGAGAAATGGGACTGGGTGTGGAAGGCGATGGTGTTCGCCATCTTCATGCCCGTCACGCTTTATACGCGCGTCCGCATCGAGGGCATTCTGCTGTTCATGCTGCTGTCGATTTCATCGATCGCGATCGTCGGCGGCATGAAGACACTGGCCGGCGGCGGCGGCTATGGCACCCTCAACCTCATGGTCGCCAACAACAGCGGCATGTACGAAAGCAGCACCATATCGGCCTTCGCGATCTCGTCGATCCCGCTGATCCTGTACATGGCGAAATATTCCACGATCGTGGTTCCAACGATATTCTCCAGACTCTATTGGTACGCCTTCGCCTTCGCCTGCCTGCTGATCCCGATCGGCACCCAGACCCGCACCGGGCTGCTATGCATCGTGCTGATGGCCGTGCTGGAGCTTCGCGCGGCGCGGCGGCGGATGACCTATCTTGCCATCATGGCCGCCATCGTCATCGGCGGCATTCCCTTCCTGCCCAAAAGCTACACGCAGCGGATGGACACAATCCAGGGCTACCACGCCGATGCTTCCGCTTCGACCCGGCTGGCGGTGTGGAAGTGGACGATCGAATATGCGAAGGATCACCCGTTCGGCGGCGGCTTCAATTCGTACATCGGCAACAAGCTCGAGATCGACATGAGCTATAAGACCGCCGACGGCACCGTGGTCAAGATGATCGGCTACGATGCCGGCCGCGCGTTCCACAATGCCTATTTCGAGATGCTCGGCGAACAGGGCTATCCGGGCCTGGCGATCTTCCTGATGGTGCACCTGATCGGCATCGTCCGGATGGAGGTGATCCGACGAACCTACCGTAAGCACCAGGGCGAAAATGCCTGGGTCTCGCCGCTGGCGGCGGCGCTCCAGAACGGCCATCTGATCTATATGCTAGGCTGCTCGTTCGTAGGCATCGCCTTCCAGCCGTTCATCTATTTCATGATCGCGGTGGAGATCGGCTTTGACCGCTATGTGCAGACCCATATCAAGAAGCGGGCCTGGAATCCGTTCCGCAAGCGCCGGCGCGAGATCGAAACCGAGGCGCAGATCGCGCAGGAAGAGGAACCTCATCCCGAAGCTCCCACGCCCCAGCCGACTATGGCGGAACGGCGCCGGACGCAGCCCCGTTGGGGAACGATGAGCGGAAAATGACGGGTGTTCGAATGAAAGTGAACGGCGATTTGACCAGCAACGGCGGGGGTAATCCCCTGATACAGTCGGCCACCGACTTGCAGCAGCTATGGACCCAGATCATAGGCTGGACGACCAGCCATTATCTCAGCATCGCCCTGGCGGGCATAGCGGGCGCGATGATCGTGGTGGGCCTGTTCGGCCTCCGCATGCTCGGCACGAGAATGTGCCGGCGCAGGCATATCGGCCATTGGCCCCGCATCCTCGGCCGGGCCGTCGCACGCACCAACCTGTTCTTCATCATCATGCTCGCCGCCAGGATCGTCAGCGGCTATGCGATGCCGCCGGCGATGGTCGCGGATACCGTCCGCTTCCTGTTCATCGTCGCGACCGCGATCCAGGCTGCGCTGTGGACGCGCGAGATACTGATCGGCATCGCCGAACATCGGGCCGGCGAGGACGAAAGCAATTCCTCGACGCTCGGATCGGCGATCGGCCTGATCCGCGTGCTGGTCACGGCGATATGCTTCATCGTCGCGACCCTCCTGATCCTCGACAATGTTGGGGTCAACATCACGGGCCTGGTCGCCAGCCTCGGCATCGGCGGCATCGCCATCGGCCTCGCCGCCCAGGGCATCTTCTCCGACCTGTTCGCGTCGCTCGCCATAATCTTCGACAAGCCGTTCCGCCGTGGCGACACGGTCAGATGGGACCAGACAACCGGCACCGTCGAGGCGATCGGTCTGAAGACCACGCGCTTGCGCGCAGCGACCGGCGAGGAGGTGGTGATCTCCAACACCAACCTGCTCAACAAGGAGTTGCACAATCTGGCGCACACCATGCGCCGGCGCGCGACGCTGATGCTCGGTGTGACCTACCAGACCCCGCCCGAGGTGCTGCGCCGGCTCCCCGATCTGGTGAAGGCGATCGTGACGCGGCAGGACAAGAGCGCCTTCCTGCATTGTCAGATGATCAATTTCGGCGCGTCGAGCCTCGATTTCGAATTGCTGTTCGACGTGATCGACGAGGATGGCGAGGTGTTCAACCATGTCCGTCACGAGATATGCATCGCGATCCTGGAGGCATTTGCGCGCGAAGGCATCATGTTCGCCTATCCGACCCAGACGACCTTCACCGCAGCGCCGGATGGAACCATGATCATGCCCTATGCGCTGCCGGAACCGGCCACGGCGCCCCGAAAGGTCGGTTGACCCGCCGGCAGCGGACGGAACGCCGAGGCTAGCGGCTGGCGCGAACCAGCCGGTCAAGCCCGGCTCTGCCGCCTGTCCGATAGATGCGTCTCGCCTGCCGCTCGGCGAGCAATCGCGTATCTATGCTGCCTGGTGCCAGCGGCACGCCATAGGCCCGGTCGCCGCGGTAGATCGTGGCGAGGATCTTCTCTCCAAGGCGCTGCCTGAAATGGCTCGGTTCCCAGAACCAGCGGGTCGAACCCGAGCGGTCGCCCGGATCGGGGACGGGCTCGGTCGAAAAGCTGTCATATCCGAGGAAGTCCCATAGCGGCACCTGTCCCTGCCCCGCTTCGGCCACCAGCACGGCCAGCGCGCGCTTGGCCTGCTCGTAGCGCGGCCAGAGGCCGGCGCGATCGAGGGCGTCGAGATAATCGGCGTGGAAAGGCGCGATGGCGATGTCGAGCGTGATGCCATGCTGGCGGCACAGCCTGATCAGGTCCTCCAGATCGGCAAGGTGCGCCAGCGGCGCATCGGGGTTGGCCTTCAGCCTGGCTGCCATGTCAGCGAAGCTGGCGATCAGCATGCGGTCCTTCTGCAGGAACAGGGCGTCGAAGCCGTCTGACAGCGCTACCCTGCGGAATCCGCCTTCGCTCATTGTGCCTGCAGGCGACAGGTCGATGACGTTAGGATCACGCTGCGCCAACAGCGTCTTCGCGCTCGCCACCAGCGCATCGGTCGACAGAGTCGCCAGCAGCACGTCACCGGCCCCGTCGCCCAAGGCCGGGAATCGGGCGGGAGCCGGGCTGATCGGTGCGCCAGCCGCTTCCGGGCGCATATATTCTTCGAGCTCGATCAGAACCAGGACGCGTCGCACCGCATGCTGCGCCATGGCGCGGCGCAGATTGGCGGTGGCATCGCGGATGCCGCTGCCGGGTATGCCATAGTTGAAGACTGGACGGCCGTCAGCGGGCCAGGAAGTGCTGGCAGGATCGAGGCCGACCTCGACCTTCGAGCTGCCCAGCATCAGGCCCCGCGCCGGCATGCGCAGGACAAGATGGTTCTTGGCAAGCTGGGTGTGATCGATCGTCACCGGCTTCGCGGCGTTCACGCCCGTAATCCGGGGCGCGCCGATCACGAGATAAGGATCGACGAGCCCGTTGACCAGGGCGACAATCGCTACCAGCAGCAGCAAGGCCGCGAGCCAGCGCTTGCAATAGACCAGCATCCCCGAGACCCGCGCCATCAGAAATGCCAATACAGAAAGTCGCTGACGCGATTCAGCGACAGCAGGCCCAGCGCGGTGACGCCCGAGAGCCCTACAGCCCAGCGCGCGGAGGGCGCCCAGGTCATGCACCCGAGCAATCGGGTCTGGCCCGACGGGCGAGTCTTGAAGCCGAGCGCGGGAGCATGATCGGCGAGCATCTCATAGCTGTTGGGCAACGCCAGGACGACGAACAACGCGATTGCCATCAGACCCCAGAGTTGGGCGAACTCGACTCCACTTTCGAAAGCGGCGGCGACCGGCAGGCCGGGCCCAAGCCTGGCCGCGATGGCCGCCGGGAGGGTGAAGCCATTGACCCCGGCCATGCCCCGCAAGATGTCGATTCCGGCGCCGACCGACGAAGCCCTGAAGAAGACCTCGGCCGAGACCACGAACAGGAAGGTCAGCGCCCACGATCCCGGCTTGGTGAGCATTGCGGCCGTGCTGCCGCTTGGCCACCAGAGCGGGCGACGAAGCCGCCAGCCATGGTTGATCACCAGCGCCACCCCGTGCAAGACGCCGAACAGCAGAAATTGATACCCCGCGCCGTGCCACACGCCGGCCAGCACCATCGTCGTCATCGTCGGATAGGCGAGCAGCACGAAAAATGCCTTCGATGTGGTGCGGCGGCCGGCCATTCCCGGTAGCCGCTTCGCGGCGCGCTTGCGGGTGAGCGCGAGGCTGATCGGGCTGAAGATATAGGCGGTCAGGAAGCGGGTTAGCGTCACGTGCCAGCGCGACCAGTAATCGATGATGCTGGTGGCCTTGAGCGGCGAATCGAAATTATAGGGCAGCTTGATGCCGAACAGCCGCGCCGCGCCGATCGCCATGTCCGAATAGCCCGAAAAATCGAAGTAAAGCTGAAGCATATAGCCCAGCGCCGCACCCCAGGCTTGCGCCAGCCCGGGATGGCCACCAACGCTCGCTGCAGTCCAGGTCGGGCCGATCAGCGCCGCGATCGGGTCCGCGATCATCACCTTCTTGAACAGGCCGGTGAAGAACAGCGTCAGCCCCACCGCGAAATCCTCGCTCCGCGCGCGCCCATCGGCGGCGGCGAATTGCGGCATGAGCTCGCGATAATGGACGATCGGCCCGGCGATCAGCTGCGGGAAGAAGAGGACGAACAACGCGTAGTCGCGGAGGTTCACCTTGGCGACCCGCCCGGCCCGCACGTCGACGAGCAGCGCGATCTTCTGGAAGGTAATGAACGATATGCCCAGCGGCAGGATCAGATCGTCGAGCGAGAAGGAACTGCCTGTGACATCGTTGACCGTGGTGAAGAAGAAATTGCGATATTTGAAATAGCCCAGGAAGGCGAGATTGAACGCTATCCCTACCCAGAACAGCGCCGTCGCCAGCCGTGGCCGGCGATCGTCGAGGCGCAGCAGCAGGGTGACGAGCAGATAATTGATGGCAATCGACGGCGCGATCAGCGCGACGTTGAGCGGGCGCCACCACGCATAGAAGAGCAGCGAGGCGAAGACGAGCCACAACAGCGCCGCCGACCGGCGCGCTGTGCCGAACGCATAATAGATCGCCACGACGATCGGAACGAACGCCAGGATGAACTCGTAGGAATTGAACAGCATGGCCCCCGCCCCGCGCTATCGATTATCTGGCCAGCTTCTCCCGGATCATCGCAATCATGTCCCCCACGTTGCGCATTTCCTCGATCTCCGCGGTCTTGAACTTGATGCCGAAGCGGCTTTCGACTTCGACGACGAAGGTGATGTTGGTCATCGAATCCCAGTGCGCGACGTCGGCCGCCGTCGTCTCCGGCGTCAGCACCAGACCGGGTTCGTCGAGAACCTCGCCCAATATCTCCGATAGCTGCGCCGCTACCTGCGCCTGATCCATGAAGTTCACCCCCCTACGCTACGAATGAAAGTCGGTCTTGGCGCGAAGCTGTCCAGCGGCAAGACCCAGCGGGTCACTCCTTCCCCGCCGTCCTCGAGCAACGCGAATCCGAGTTTCGCATAATGATCGCGCACCATGGCGTTTTTCGCGCTCGGAATATACTCGCCGATGAGACGCGACGCGCCGAGCCGTCGCGCCTCGGCCGCGACCAGGTTGAGAGTCGCCTCTTCCACCTGGCGGCCCAGCACACGGCAGCTCATCAGCCAGGTATCGAGGACGATGTCGCCTGGCCTACCGTCGCGGCCGGTCACGATCGCGATCACCCCGTTGTCGCCGAACTGGTCGACGAGCCGGATCTGCAGGGTCAGCGCGCGATCGTCGGTGCTCAGCGCCGCCACCTCATCATCGCTGCTGCGCCGCGTGGTGAGGTTGAACTGGTTGGTCTTGTTGATCAGCTGGACGATGCGCGACTGGCCGATGGCGTCGAAACGTCGCCACCGCATCTCCATGTCGAGGCTGCGCAGATAGGATTCGAGATCGGTCGTCGCGCCGCGCAGCTCCTCGCGCTCGGCGTTCGCCTGATATTGGCGCGTTCGGTCCAGGTCCTCCTCCGTCGGCTGGCCGCTCTCGAAATAGCCCGCGGACGCGATGCACTCGGCGTATAGAGCTGGATCCTCGGGCAGCTCGGGCACCGCGACCATCGGCAGGTCTCGCCGGACCAGGTTCCGCTCGAACGGGTTGTCGTCGGCGAACACCAGCGCATCGAGACCGATGTTCAGGCGCTCCGCGATGTAGCGGATGTTGGCGACCTTGTCGGACCAGTTGATCGCGAAGCAGGCGATATCGGATCGGCGGAGCAGCATCTCGGGATGCTTGTCGAACGGCTCGAGCCCGTTGGCCTCGTCATTCTTCGAACAGACGGCGAGGATGATCCCGCGCTTCGACAGGTCGAGGACATATCGCTGGAACGCCGCATAGGCCTCACCGAGCGCACTCCCCTGGCCGAGGGATATCCCCTCCAGGCCATCGTCGCCGATCACCCCGCCCCACAGGGTATTGTCGAGATCGAGCACCAGGCATTTGAACGAGCGGCCCTGCTGCGCCGCCAGCAGACGCGACACCAGATCGCCATAGACCGGCGCTGCAAGCGGGTGCAGTTCCTGCTTTGCACGGTGCCACAGCACCGGATCGTGCCACGCCCTTATGCCGTCCTGCGCGGCGCGGCTGTCGAGCGCCACGATGTCGACGCCTTGGCTATCCGCGCGAAGACGCAGCCGCTGGTTCAGGGCAGCGATGGCCGCAGCGGGAGAACCGGCCAGCCGATGCTCGGCATTGCCCAGCAGTACCGGGAAAACCGGCAACGCCATCTGGTGCAGGATCGCGCAGCCGAACGATGCCCGCGCCTTGCTCCACAGCGAAGCAAGATCGTCGACCAGCCGGTCGAGCCTCTTGTCTGCCGCAGAGGCGGATTCATCGACGCGGAAGCTCCCTGCGAGATGATGGGAGTCCAGCGCGAACAGGATCGCGGTGGGCCGGAAGGCATGGAGCGCGGAACCGGGATCGAGCAGCTCATGCCGATATTGGCCATAGTCGCAGACATAGGTCGTCAACCACAGGCCGCGCCGCAGGGCGGCGACTCGCAAGGCGGGCAGCAGGTGATCCACCGTCGATGATGCGAGCACCGCCAGGCGCACCGGCCGGGTAGAGAGATCAGGCGGAGGCCCGTCTCCGAACAGGCGCTGCAGGCGGCGATCGAGCCGAACGGTCGCCAGACCGCCCAGCCGCCAGGCGGCAAGCGCAATCAGATGCTGCCAGCCCTGCTCCGGTGGCACCTCGGCGGCAAGCTCGGCGGCCCAGGTCGGCAGCGGATCGGGCAACCAGGAAAGTTCCGGATAGGCCTGCGCCGGCCGGTCGGTCATGCAGATCTTCCCTGCCGAACAACGCTGGCTTCGCCTGTGGCTGGAGATGGAGTTTGGAAGGTACGGGCGATCATCATCGGTACTTTCACGATGACGATAAATCGGCGCCAAAGGCAATGGCCTTGCCCATCCGCACCAGCGGCACAGGCACGCCGCCGGGCGCTATCGCTTCGAAGGGCTCCATGAGGCGCGGGGCCAGCAGACCGGCCGTCACCTCATGGCGCCTCGCCTCGCTCGCGCGCGCCTTCGGCCTGCGCCGCCGCCATCACGCGCAGTAGATTGCCACTCCAGATTTTCTGGAGGTCGGCTTCGCCGTAGCCGGCCTTGATCAGTGCGGCGCTGATCTTGGGGAGGCCCGTTACATCCTCCAGCCCCACCACGCCGCCGCCGCCATCCCAGTCCAAACCGATTCCGACATGGTCGACGCCGGCCACTTTCAGCGCGTGGAGCAGGTGAGCCATGAAATCGTCGAAGCTGGCCCGTTCGGCGGGATGGGCGATATCGATGGCGTGGCGCTCGGCGAGCAGGGCGCGATAGGATCCCACGCCAAGTGGTGCGCCTTCGCTCCGGCGCGCCAGCGCGTCGAGCGCCTTGCCGCGCTCGGGATCGTTATTCAGCTTGCGGAGATAGGCACCAAGGCTGTTGATCTGGATGACGCCGCCGGCCGCTGCCAGCTTGCGCAGCCGATCATCGTCGATGTTTCGCGGATGGTCGAAGACGGCCTTGCAGCCGGAATGCGACAGGATGAAGGGCGACTTGGACAGCCGCAGGAAATCGTCGAACACCGCATCGGAGGAATGCGAGGCATCTAGCACGACTCCGAGCCGGTTGGCCTCCGCGAGCAAAGCCTTGCCTTCCGGGCTGAGCCCGCCCCATTTCGGACCCGCGGGATCGGTCGAGCTGTCGGCGAACTGGTTGTTGGTGAAATGCGCAAAGCCGAGCAGCCGCACGCCCATCGCGTGAAAGGTCTCCAGAAGGCTGATATCGTGCCCGAGCGGATAGGCGTTTTCGATGCTCATATAAACGACGCGCCTGCCCTGGGCGGCGATGGCCGGTGCATCGGCGGCGTTCACCGCCAGCGCGAAATTCTTCGGATCGGCCGCTGCCATCTCGCGGATCGCCATGCCGCGCAGGAGCGCATAGTCGCGAGCATGGGCAAAGCCGGCATCATCGAGCGGCCCCTGCGGCGTGAAGATCGCCCAGAAGCCGCCATCGAGCCCTCCCGACTTCATTCGCGGCAGATCGACCTGGCTATAGTCCTGAGCATAAGCGTGGCGATCCTCTATCTTCCAGCCGGGCTTCGCCAGCGACGCCGGGGTATCGAGATGGCTGTCGAGCGTGAGCAGCCGCTGCTGGAGCGTCGCCGCTGCGGCCGGCGCGGCCATCGCCAGCATAGCGGCGGCAACCGCCATCCAGCGGTTATTGCTGGCCATGATCGGGCGGAAGCACCGGCTCACCGGGGGAACGATGGGGATCATGATCGGGGGACGGCGCGACCGAACGGAGCATGCCCGCCCGATCCCATGCCCTCGCGACCTGCGCGAAGGCGACCGCGTTGCGGTGATCTGCAGTCAGCCATTGCTCGATCTCGGCACGGACGACATCGGCGGGGTCATCGAGCATCCTGACGAAAAAGCTCGCCGCGCTTTCCTGCCGGCGCTCTTCGTCGCTCTGCGGCGGATTCGCCACGCTCAAAGACCCCCTCCTCCATCTCGGCGATGGCCCGGCTGAGCAACAGCATCGCCTTGGCAAGATCCTTCTCGACGGTGGACAGCGACAGTTCCATCTCCGCCGCTATCGCCCCAATCGAGCGCTCATGCACCCTGCGCAGCACGAATACACGCCTGCATTGCGGCGGCATAGCCTCGATCACGCGTTGCATCTGGCGCAATTCGTCGCGCGCCGAGATCCCGGCTTCGGCTCGGCTGTCAGGCTGGGATTGGTCGAGATCGGCTACGCTGTCGGAAGGCAGCATCGCGTTGCCCCTCGCATTATCGATCAACATGTTGCGGGCGATGCGAAAGAGATGATGCCGTCCATCAGCGATGCTCGTCCAATCTTCGGCACCATAGGCCCGCGCGAATATCTCGGACACCAGATCATCGAGATCCGCCTCGGACGGCGACGCGCGGCGCAGACGCGCCCGCAATGCTCCCCGATGCGGCAATATGCTCGCCTTGAACCAGTCGATACGCTTGGCGAGACCGCTCACTGAGCTTCCCTTGATACTGTCGACCCGATCCTCACCTTCATTTCAGCTACGCAACAGACACCTGCCTTGGCAGCGGCTGTCCAGCGGCGATTCCCGCGCTGCAGCATTATTATCAAAAAACCTATTCCTGTGCAGAAATCAACGGCACAAGCTCCAGCGCGCCCCGATGTTTCGGAGACTAACGCCGGTTTCCTATGAGACGCGGCAGCATCCTGGCAGACGGGATGCGCCGCAGGGCGGAATAGCTCCCAGAGTGGAGCAATCCGACACGGCCGCCGGCTTGATCCTCATGCTTTCTCGGATAGGCTGCGGCAAACGGGGAAACATATGATCAGCAACCTTGCCGCGATGCTGCTGGCGGCCGGCTCGGCGATGGCAGAGAGCCCTCCAGCGCGGCCCGCCGCTCCGGCTGCTTCGCTGCAGTCGCAGTTCGACAGCGCGACGGCCGCGCATGATGCCGGACGCTATGATGAAGCCGTTCGCGGCTTCGAGGCCCTCGAGAAACTCCCGGGGGTTCAGCGGAGCGCGCTGGTCCTCGGCACGATACGCCTGCGCAAAGGTATCGATCTCGCCCGCATGGAGAGACTGGAGGAGGGAGAATCGACTCTGCGGCTGGGTCTGAAGGGCGTACCGTCAGACCGTCCCGAACTTCGCCGCGACCGATTTCTCGCGGAGATGGAGCTGGGCAATCTGGCCATCGCCCATCTCGACTATGCCGCCGCTACGGAAGAGTTCAAGCGGGCGCTGGATCTCGCCGATGATGTGGCAAATCGAACCAGCGCACTTGTCGCGCTCGGCTGCAGCACGATGTTCGATCCCGGCGATGCGGCAATCCGATACGCTGATCAGGCGCTGGCGATCGTCGCAGCTCAAGTGGACAGCCCCAAAAAGACCAACATCGCCAACCTTCAGACGCTGCGAGCGCGGGCGATGCTCAATCATGGCCTCTCCATCGAAGCATATGCGTTGCTGAAAAAGGCCGTGACTAACCAGGGCGGCCTTGATCTCAAGGTTGGTGCGGCGGAGATCGTGACGCGATCGGACCTTGCCATAGCGGCACTACTCTCCGGAAAACGGGACGATGCCCGCCACTATCTCGCCTATACCGGTGCGGGCCGTATCGAAAGAGCGCCCTTCCAGACTGCCGTCCATATGCTTCCCCCGCCTTGTGGCGGACCCGCAAATCTTCAGCCGGACGATGTCGCGGTGGTTGAGTTCAGCATCAGAGCGGATGGATCGGTCGGCAGGGTCACGCCGGTATATGCGTCCACCAACGGACAGGCTGCATTCGAATTTGCTCGCGCGGTGACCRGCTGGTCGTGGCGATCCGAGCAAGTGGCCAAAATCCCAGAACTATTCCGCCTGATCACGCGGGTCGAACTTCGCTGTTCCACAAGCGCGCAGCGTCCACCGATCGGCCAGGCGCTGGCGGCAAGTCTTGATAAATGGCTTCTGGCGTCGCACGCCCCGCCTGCCGCCGAGGGTGCGAGCGATGCGGCCAGATTCGCGCCGCTGAAGGCCGAACTGGCGCGTCGACAGGCCACGGGTGGCGGCATATCCGCGATACCGGTCCTGCTCGCTCTTGGCAGAGAGACGGTAGCAACTCCGGACGATCGACAAATGTGGCTTACTCAGGCCCGCGACCTGGCCATTCGAGCGGGTGCGCCGCTGCCGGCGCTGATGTCGATCGAGACGCAATTGGCCGCCGAAGTTCCGCTCTGGCGAAAATCCGGCGCCGTCACCTATCGAAGCCAGTTGCGCACGCTGCTGGACCAGCCCGGGGTGGCTGCGGATGCGGTCGTTGCGAATACGCTGAAACTGCTCATTGCGGAACCGATCGTACGCGCGCAGGCTCCGTCCGACGCCAGCGTCCTCCTGCGCCAGGTGATCGACGACGATCGGCTCGGTAGGACCAATCCCCTTCGCATCGGCGCGTTGGTGCGGCTGGCTGCGCTGCAGGCGGAAGCGGGCGATATCGCCAGTGCTGCCGCGACCTATCAGCAAAGTGGGCTAAGCAGCCAACAATGCGCTCTGATCGACGCCAAGCCGGCCTTGCTGCATATGGGCCTCGACTCTGGTGATTATCCCACGGCAGCGCTTGAGATGGGCTTCGAAGGGTGGGTGAGGCTGGAATATGACATCGAAGCAGATGGTCGGACGGCGGCGCAACGCGCCATCATCGCCTATCCTCCGTTCGTATTCCGCGATGCTGCAGTCGGCGTCGCGAAGAACTTCACCTACACCAAGAGTTACCGGCCGGACGGCGCGACGGCTTGTGGCGGCGAGCAGCAAAACCTCAACTTCCGAATTCCTCATTAGCGGCGCGCGCCTCCCGCAACGGCCGACCAGCCGGCGACGGCAATCAGAAAGAGCAGATCGGCGGCGAGGATGCCCATCGCGATCGACGCGGTTGCGCGCGCTGCGATATAGCCCGGGATTGCGAGCAGCAGCAACAGGACGAAGGTTCCTGCTATCAACGTCGGCAGCTTCGATCGAGCGCGCGGCCGTGGGAGTCTTGCCGTGGCGGGACGCGCAGTGCCGCGATATGCGCCCGGTGCGGTCGAGGGCGGCAGGTCCGATTGCAGATATGCCATAAACGGTCTCCACGACAGGGACGGCATCATGGCCGCCTCCCCTGTTGCCGGGCTTCTAGCGACAAGGCGTACCGATTGGTACGCCAGACCCGGCAACACAGCGTTCACATTTCTTTGCAGTTCGCGCAGTGACGGTGCTCACAGCTGCGCATATT